>JASDWX010000080.1:0-7510 GCA_041890515.1 Alteromonadaceae bacterium | reverse complement strand
CTCGTTATTTTTCTTATACTGCACATATAATTATTTTATAAAAATTAACTTTAAAAGAAAAATTTAAATTAACTTTTATAAAATAAAGCCCCGATGAACGAGGCTTTAATCAAGAGTAATTACTCGGCTGGAACATCGCTAGGTTTATCTAAATCTGGCGTTATTTCCTTTTTATCGACCGTATCTTCTTTACTATCAGAAGAAGCGTTGCTATCTGCTTTAGGAGGTTTTGTTGAATCTGAGTGATTATCCCACTCAGCCATTGGAGCACGAACCTCTCTACGTTCCATTAGGTCATCAATTTGTCTAGCATCGATTGTTTCATAATGCATTAAGGCCTCTTTCATCGACTCTAAAATGTCACGATTCTCGTTTAATATTTTTTCTGCACGTTGATAATTACGGTCAACAAATGCTTTTATTTCAATATCAATAGCTTGCGCGGTATCATCAGACATATTTAACGATTTAGATGATGAACGGCCTAGGAATACTTCACCTTCTTCTTCAGCAAATAACATAGGACCCAATTTTTGTGAAAAGCCCCACTGAGTCACCATTTTACGGGCCAGCTGTGTAGCACGCTCAATATCGTTAGAAGCACCCGTCGAAACTTTTTCAAAACCGTAAATCATTTCTTCGGCAATACGTCCACCATAGAGCGATGATATATTACTTTCTAAATGTTGTTTACTGTGGCTGAATCGATCTTGCTCCGGTAAATACATAGTTACACCTAAAGCACGGCCTCTTGGAATAATACTGACTTTATAAACCGGGTCATGATCTGGCACTAAACGACCAACTATGGCATGTCCTGCTTCATGGTAAGCTGTCATTGCTTTTTCTGCTTCGCTCATTACCATCGAACGACGTTCAGCACCCATTAAGATTTTGTCTTTCGCTTTTTCAAATTCGTCCATGGATACCGTCCGACGGGCAGAACGTGCAGCGAATAATGCAGCTTCATTCACTAGGTTAGCTAAATCGGCACCAGACATACCCGGTGTACCTCTAGCTATAACCGATGCTTTAACATCTTCACCTAATGGAACTTTACGCATATGAACTTTTAAAATTTGTTCGCGACCACGAATATCAGGAAGACCAACAGTAACCTGACGGTCAAAACGGCCAGGACGTAATAATGCAGGGTCTAATACATCAGGACGGTTAGTTGCGGCAATAACGATAACCCCCTCGTTACCTTCGAAACCATCCATCTCAACGAGCATTTGGTTTAATGTTTGTTCACGTTCATCGTGACCACCACCCATACCTGCGCCACGTTGGCGACCTACTGCGTCAATCTCATCTATAAAAATAATACATGGCGCTGATTTTTTTGCTTGCTCGAACATATCACGCACACGAGATGCACCGACACCAACAAACATTTCGACAAAGTCAGAACCTGAAATAGTAAAGAATGGAACTTTAGCTTCACCAGCAATTGCTTTTGCAAGTAAAGTTTTACCTGTTCCTGGTTGACCAACTAATAAAACACCAGATGGTATACGACCACCGAGTTTCTGAAATTTGGTAGGCTCTTTTAAATAATCAACAAGCTCTGAAACTTCTTCTTTTGCTTCGTCACAACCGGCGACATCGGCAAAAGTCGTGTTTATTTGGTCTTCGCTTAATAACTTAGCTTTCGACTTCCCAAAAGACATTGCTCCTTTACCGCCCCCCCCTTGCATTTGACGCATAAAGAATATCCAAACGCCAATAAGCAAAATCATTGGAAACCAAGAGATAAAAATTGTAGTTAGGAAGCTTGTTTCTTCAGGTAATTCTCCTGAAGCATTAACGCCTTGTTTAACTAAGTCATTAATTAAATCGCTATCAAAACCACCGGGGATAACAGTAATAAATGCTTCACCGCTTCTCTTTGTGCCTTTTATAACGCCATCTCTGCCAACAACAGCATCACGAATTTGTCCCTGACGGACATCTTTAATGAACGAGGTATAATTAACGGGTTGATCCGTACTAGAACTTGGGGTGAATCCTTGGAATACCGACATTAATACAACCGCTATTACCAACCATAAAATAAGATTTTTCGCCATATCACTCAACTTAATGACCTCTTGTAACTATAAATGAACTTTCGCTTAACCATTAACTAGCACAGATAAATGGCTAGTTCTGAAATCAGCTTAAAACTTTAAACTGATGAGTCGTAATTTACTATAATTTAACGCTCGGAGCTATTTAAATCCGGTGGCTACCAAATATACTTCTCGTGAACGTGCACGTGATGAATCTGGTTTACGGGTTTTAACGGTTTTAAATGCACTTCGTAAATCTTGTATAAACTGCTCAAAACCTACTCCTTGAAATACTTTAACAACAAATGCACCATTCTTCTTTAACACTTGATTACACATATCTAATGCTAACTCGACAAGATACATACTTCTTGCTGCGTCTGCCCCATCATTACCAGTAAAGTTTGCTGCCATATCAGACATAACAACATCAATGTTTTTTCCATCGATACGTGATAATAATGTTTCAAGCACAGGTTCTTCTCTAAAATCTCCTTGCAGAAAATCAACCCCTGCAATCGGATCCATTGAAAGAATGTCACAAGCAATGATTTGACCATTATCGCCAACGGCTTTAACAGCATATTCAGACCAACCGCCAGGTGCAGCGCCTAAGTCGACTACTTTCATCCCTCTTTTAATCAACTTATCTTTTTGGTTTATTTCTTCAATTTTAAAATAAGCTCTAGAACGAACTCCAAGTTTTTGAGCCTTTTTTACGTATTCATCATCGAAATGCTCTTGCATCCAACGGGTACTACTATTACTTAATTTCTTTTTACTCATTAATTTAACTTAATTAATTTGTTAATAATGCAAAACGATTTAACGTTTTATTAGTATTACAGACTAGATGGAGGTAAAATAGTATTAATTCAAGCTAACTTGTAACGAAAATTGTTAATGAGCCTAAATAAAAAACAAATACAGTATTTAAAAGGTCTTGCGCATCCATTAAAACCAGTGGTTTTATTGGGTAACAACGGCTTAACAGAGGCAGTAGTTGCCGAAATTGATTATTCTTTAAATCATCATGAATTAATTAAAATCAAAATACCTACAGATGATCGTGAAAATAAAGCCTTAATTATTGAAGCTATATGCCGTGAAACTTCGTCGATCAAAATTCAAGTGATTGGTAAAACATTAGTTATTTATCGTCAATCCCCTGAGAAGAAAATAAGAGTTCCAAAGATATAACTTAGACAATCTTATTTAAAAGAGCTTCGGCTCTTTTTTTATGCCTAAAATTTACTTTTATGAAGTTAAGCAGGTCAATTCATGATCTATATTATTGCTTTCTACATTAGCATGTACTAATATAAGATTAATTAAATACAGGAGAATAAAAATGACTATTAATGAATATTTACGTTTAATCGCAGGCACTATGGTTTTACTTTCAGTTCTTTTAGCTCAGCTAGTTTCCCCACAATGGTTTTGGCTTACTGTTTTTATTGGGGTTAACCTTTTACAGTCTTCTTTTACAAAATGGTGTCCGATGATCACTCTTTTACAAAAGCTTAAAGTTAAGGGGTAAATATTATTAAAGTAATACCTGAATTTATGTCTGAAGTAAGACAAATAATCCAGACAAGATCAGTAAAAGATTTATCTCTATTTGCTCCGAAACAAAGTTAACTAAAGCATATGTTTTTTAACCTACAAAAAAGGGCTAGATAATATTAATTATCTAGCCCTTTTTTAGATATTTAAATGAAATTATATAGTCATCTTGGTTTTATTGAGTACAAGAATTTTCTTGCCAATGCCATTAACATTTAGCAAGTCTTCGACCGAAATAAATTTTCCGTTTATATCTCTATATTTAATAATAGCTTCTGCTTTTTTCATACCCACTCCCTTTAATAAAGATAGTGTTTTAATGTCAGCGCTGTTGATATCAATGTATTTATTAGCTTCGGAAGTACTTAAACTGATTTCATTACTCTTAGTATTTTCAGCAGAGCTTAATGAAGAAAATATAAGAATTAGGCAAGTAAATAATATTTTTGAAATTTTGATCATGATCATTTCCTTTTAATGTAATTTCCATTACGCCTGACAAGTAATAAAATGTTAATATTTTATTACTTAGGCGTTAATAGTTTTAGGATAAGATCTTCTGTTTGTCAATTACTAGCCGTTAATTAAATTATTTTTGCTAACTTTAATTAAGCGATAAATTAATTGACTGCAGAACAAGCTGTGGATTTTCTGCTTTTGTAATAGGTCTTCCAATCACTAGATAATCAACTCCTACAGTCATTGCTTGCTCGGGTGTCATAATACGCTTTTGATCATTATCTTCAGCTCCAACAGGTCTTATTCCAGGTGTGATGAGTTTAAAATCTTTACCTAAATTTGCTTTTAGACTTTCGGCTTCCCATGCTGAGCAAACGACACCATCTAAACCAGCGTCTTTTGTCAACTTAGCTAATGCCATCACTTGTTCCGCAGGAGATTTGGTAATACCTAAACCCAATAGGTCATCTTCACCCATACTTGTTAGCACAGTTACAGCAATGAGTAGTGGCGCTTTATCACCATACTTTTCTAATGCTTGTTTGGCTTTAATCATCATTTCACTACCACCACTGGCATGAACGTTAACCATCCAAACACCAAGCTCTGCTGCGGCAGTAACCGCTTTAGCAACTGTATTTGGAATATCATGAAATTTTAAGTCTAAAAATACATCAAAGCCACGACTCGTTAGTTCCTTAACAAATTCAGGACCAAAATAAGTAAACATTTCTTTGCCTACTTTTAAACGACAATCATTTGGCTGAATTTTATCAACAAATGCTAAGGCATCATCTTTATTATCAAAATCGAGGGCAACAACTATTTTTGCATCATTCATATTTTATCCTTAATTCTCTAATTTATTATTCAAAGCAGTAATGTTCAATAGCTAAGTCAGACGAAATGAATACAAAGAAAACGCACTGCATTGATGTTAATCAATGCGCACATCTGACGCAGAAGTCGTTTTTCTGATAACAATATTGATTATTACTCACCTTCTAGACCACGCACTGGTTTAAGTTGTTCCCAATCATGACATGAAGGGCAAGCCCAATAATGTTTACTACTGTTAAAGCCACAAGTTCTACAACTGTATCGGGGTTTCAAATTTAAATAAGCAGCGATCAATTCTTTGATCATATCTAAGTTTTCAGTATTATCTTGTTCTGTAGAATTTTGCATTTGCATTTTTATAAAATGCTTAAACCCTTTTATTGTTGGACGTTTTTTTAATGCTAATAAAATAAACTCTTTAGATTTTTCTTTGCCAAACTTTATTTCTATATGACTTAAATATTTTATTAATGCGCTAGAACCGCCCGTTTCATCATAAACTTTTTTAATAAATTTGAAGTACTCATCTTCTGCATCAAGTTGACTATAACAATGATGCATATTATTAATCACATCAGGAAAAAATTCTTTATCTTGATGGTAAATGTCTTGATAACATCGACAAGCTTCATTGTATTGTTGATGATTTTCATAGATTTGAGCTTGTAACCAATTTGCTCGGCAAGAGTTAGCATCATAAGTTAGTGCTAACTCAAGCAATTCTATCACCTCAATGAAGTTATCTTCTTCTAATGCTTTTGTTGCTAATTCACAATAAAAATTAGCTAAATTATGTAAGAGTTTTTTATCTTTAGTATTAAAAATAGCCTTTCTATGGCTGATCCCTTTTGACCAATCTTTTGTTGATTGATAAATTCTCATTAAATAATCAAGGGATTTTAGACCATAGTGTTTAGATTTGAGTAATTTTTCAAACATAGCTTCGGCGCGATCATATAGACCGGCACTAAAAAAGTCTTTACCCAGTTCATAAGCGGCTTGTTGTTTATCTTTTGAAGGTAAGTGCTTCTGCCTAACTAAGTGTTCATGTACCTTTAAGGCCCTATCAAGCTCGCCACGTCGACGAAATAGATTGGCCATAGCAAAGTGGGCCTCAACGGTATCATCTTCAACTTTAAGCGCTTCGAGTAAATAGTCGATAGCTTTATCTTGCTGGTTTGATAATAAGTAATTTAAACCCGTTGAATATTTTATCGATAAAGCTTGTTTCGCAGAGTGGTCATTTTGCTTAACACTATTGCGTCCCATGAACCAGCCATAGCCCATTGCAACAGGGAGTAATAAAAACAATAGTTCTAACATAGAAATTTACACTGATTCTTTAGAGGGTTGATTTTTAGGTTTTATCATACGAATAAATTTCCATAATAACGAAAATAGTAATCCAAGGAAAAAGCCTAAAGTGGTGAACAAACTTACCGCTGCAGCAACTGATAATTCACTTTTTGCGATGAGATAATTCAAAGTAAATATTTGCTCATTCTGGCTTCCAAAAACAAAAGCTATAGATAATAAAATGAGAAAGACAAAAGCTGTAATATAAATACGCACAATAAGTTACCTATATCAAAAATTAAATTAAAAAAAACGGCATGCCATTATAGCATGCCGTTTTGTAAATAATTTATCAATTACGCTATTGAAAGGTTTACTCTTTCGCGTAATTCTTTTCCAGGTTTAAAATGAGGAACGTATTTACCTGCTAACTCAACTGATTCGCCAGTTTTAGGGTTACGCCCAACACGGGGAGCACGAAAATGTAATGAAAAACTACCAAAACCACGAATTTCTATACGCTCACCTTTAGACAAGGTTTGCGCCATCATTTCTAAGATTTCTTTAATGGATTGTTCAACATCTTTCGCTGATAAATGACTTAATTTATCCGCTAATCTTTCAATAAGTTCAGATTTGGTCATTTGACCTCCAGTGTTCACTAGTTTTAAGCAAATATTACTCTGCACTAATGGATCTTAAACAAAGAGAAGCGTTATATTTCAAACACTTCTCACCTGCAAGTGACTAAATTAGTTTTTAGCGTTTTTAAACGCTGCAGCCATTGCACTTAAACCAGTTTCTTCAACTTGGTTTAGGTTATCCATAGCTTCGCGTTCTTCTGCTTGGTCTTTAGCTTTGATTGATAAGCTGATAGCACGGTTCTTACGATCCACACCCATAAACTTAGTTTCAACACTATCACCAACAGATAATTCAGTAGACGCATCTTCAATACGCTCACTTGAAATATCAGATACACGTAAGTATCCTTCAACGCCTTCAGCTAATTCAATTTTAGCGCCTTTAGCATCTACTTCGATAACCTTACCTGTAACAATAGCACCTTTCTTAGTATCTGCAAGGTACTGATTAAACGGATCATCTTCAGTTTGTTTAACACCTAAAGAAATACGTTCACGCTCAGGGTCAACTTGTAGTACTACAGCTGAGATTTCATCACCTTTCTTGTATTCACGAACAGCTTCTTCACCGCCAGCCCATGAAATATCAGATAAGTGAACAAGACCATCAATGCCGCCGTCAAGACCAATAAAGATACCAAAGTCAGTAAT
>JASDWX010000079.1:0-16436 GCA_041890515.1 Alteromonadaceae bacterium | reverse complement strand
ACACAGCTACTATTCATGATAATAAAGCTAAACAATCAATTTTTCATTAAACGTTTTTAAGTATTACAACTTAATAACAGACAAATATCACTCAATTACTTAACCGGATATTTTAAGATTAGCGCAATTCTATTGGTACCGCAAATACAGTATTCTCTTTACGACCAGGATATTCGATAACCTCTTGACCACCAAAGTCTTTTAATGCATCAATAACTTGTTGGATAAGTATTGCAGGTGCTGAAGCGCCTGCTGTAACGCCAATTTTCCCAATATTTTCAAGCCATTGTGGTTCAATATCAGCAAAAGTATCTATTAAATAGGAAGGTGTGCCTAATTTCTCTGAAAGTTCACGTAAGCGATTGGAGTTAGAGCTATTTTTAGCCCCTACAACTAAGAGTAAATCTACTTCAGCGGAGATAGTACGCACTGCATCTTGACGATTTTGAGTAGCATAACAAATGTCGTCTTTGCGCGGTCCCTGAATTAACGAAAACTTAGCTCTTAATGCATCAATGACTTCTGAGGTATCATCAATTGATAACGTGGTTTGGCTGCAATAATACAATTGAGATGGGTCTTTAACTTCAAGAGTTGCTACATCAGCAACCGACTCAACAAGATAAATACCACCCTGTTCACTTTCATATTGGCCCATAGTACCTTCTACTTCTGGGTGTCCTGCGTGGCCAATAAGTATACATTCAATATTTTTACGGCTGGTACGTGAAACTTCCATATGCACTTTAGTCACTAAAGGGCATGTTGCATCAAACACTTTCAAGCCACGATCTTTAGCTTCTTGGCGAACCGCTTTCGAAACACCATGAGCACTAAAAATAACGGTGTTATCATCTGGCACTTCAAAAAGTTCATCCACAAAAACCGCACCGCGATCTTTTAAACCATCAACAACAAACTTGTTATGTACGACTTCATGACGAACATAAATGGGTGCACCAAATAAATCTAACGCTCGATCAACAATACTAATTGCACGATCAACGCCTGCACAAAAGCCACGTGGGTTAGCTAAAATAATTTCCATGATCTGTTCCTAAAGGCTCAACAAAAGCACTAAGATTTAAATGTTATAAAATTTCAACAACGTCAATAACGAAAGTGACTGTTTGCCCAGCTAACGGATGATTAAAATCAATCGTTACTGATGTTCCCGTTACTTCTTTTACCATGCCAGGCAACTCTATATTACCAGGTTGAGTAAAAGTAATAATACTGCCTACTTCTGCAGGTACTTCACTGCCAAATTTATCCGCATCAACATAATGGAAATTATCAGGGTTAGGTTCGCCAAAAGCATCTTTTGCTTCCAAGGTAAATTCTTTTGAATCTCCTTCGGACATGCCTAATAGTTGCGCTTCAAAGGCTGGTGAAATACTTTCATCGCCCATAATGATTTTAGCAGGTTTTTTATTTACTTTGGTACTATCAGCTGCAGAGCCATCAGATAGTTTCATGGTGATATGAGCGATAACTTGTGCGGTTGTCGTAACTAACTTTGTCATTTTATTTCTCGTATTCTTTTGTTGTATTAAGCGTTATTTAATTTCAGCTTTCTTTGCTGAATCGCCATTTTTAAATGAATCTAAAATCATCAATGCTGCACCAATAAAAATTGCAGAATCAGCTACATTGAAAACTGGCCAGCTGTAACTTCCAATATAAAACTCTAACATGTCGATAACATAACCAAATAATGCGCGGTCAATTAGGTTACCCATTGCGCCACTCAACATAAACGCTAAAGCAATACTCAATAATGGGTTTGATTTTGGTGTTTTAGCTAACCACACTAAAAATATAACACTAGCGATCGCTGCAATCGCAGTGAAAAACCAACGTTGCCAACCGTCTTGATCAGCAAGAAAGCTAAATGCTGCACCAGGATTTTGTACATATCTTAAATCGAAAAAAGGCAGAATATTCAATGATTCACCTAAATCGAATGAGTTAACAACTAAATGCTTCGTTACTTGATCAATAATCAAAAATACAACAGTGATCCACAACCACTTAAAACCAGTTTCTGTAAAAAGTTTATTCATTCTCATACTTCTGCTTTGCTAATAAATTTATTATTTAAATAATTTCTAATCAAAAAATAATGGGACTAAATACAATACTCATAATATCGAAGCTATTCTGCTTTGTAACAAAGAGAAAGCACAGAGCCTAGTTCACTAGGTGAGTACTTTCGATGCTGTTAGAATGCAAAATAGCAATGATATTTTTACGTATTTAGGCGAATTGGCGAGTCTCGCCGCTACCTTCAACATTAGTTATACAACGACCACAAAGTTCAGGATGCTTTTCATCCTGTCCAATGTCTTCAGTAACATGCCAACAACGTTCACATTTAGTGCCTTCAGCGGCAGATACTGTTAACCATAAACCGGCTATTTCAGTTGCCAATGCTCCTTCAGGAGCAGTATCTACAACCTCAACTGTTGCTTTAGAAGTAATTAAAACAAAACGAAGTTCTTCACCTAATTGCTGTAATTTTTCTGCAAGTTCTGTATTAGTATGCAAAACGACTGACGCTTCAAGCGCTTTACCTACTTGTTTTTCTTTACGCGCATTCTCTAGTGCTTTATTGACTTCCGTACGAACAAGTAAAATGTCATTCCAGTAATCATTGTTTAATGCATTGGTCGTTTGTGTTTTTGGTAAACCGTCAAACCAAACACCGGTAAAGACAAACTCTTCACGAGTCTCATCAGACGGTGTTGGTAGTGCTTGCCAAATTTCTTGTGCAGTAAACGACAATATTGGCGCCATCCAACGTGTCATTGCTTCAGCAATTAAGTACATTGCTGTTTGACATGAACGACGAGCAGTACTGTTATCTTTCGCAGTATATTGACGGTCTTTAATAATATCTAAATAAAATCCACCGAGTTCTGTTGTACAAAAGTTCATTAGCTTATGAACAACCGCACTGAATTCATATTCATCGTAAGCATTAACGATTTCTTTTTGTAGCTCAGCGGCTTTATCTACAGCCCAACGATCAAGTGCTACCATATCGTCAAATGCAACCGAATCAACTTTAGGATCAAAGCCATTTAGGTTTGATAATAAAAAACGCGATGTGTTACGAATACGGCGATAAGCATCAGCTTGGCGCTTAAATATCTCATCCGATACGGTAATTTCTTGCGTATAGTTCACTGACGCGACCCATAAACGTAAAATATCAGCACCTAATTTATTGGTGATTTCTTTAGGTGTAATAACATTGCCTAATGATTTAGACATTTTATGACCGTTAGTATCAACCGTAAAACCATGCGTTAATACTTGTTTATATGGCGCTTTACCATTCATCGCTACCGATGAAATCATTGACGACATAAACCAACCACGATGCTGATCAGAACCTTCAAGATATAAATCTGCGATGCCATCGAATTCTTCACGGGCAGCAATAACAGAAGCATGTGTTGTGCCTGAATCAAACCATACATCTAACGTATCAGGTACTTTTATGTATTCTTTAGCGTCATCACCAATAAGCTCTGCGGCGTCTAAATCAAACCATGCTTGAATGCCGTTTTCTTCAACACGCTTAGCAACAGTTTCAATTAACTCAATACTACGTGGATGCAAAGCACCGGTATCTTGATGAATAAATAATGCCATCGGCACGCCCCACGTACGTTGACGCGAAATACACCAATCTGGGCGACCTTCAACCATTAATTCAATACGACGTTGACCCCAATCAGGGATCCATTGTGTGTTTTCAATTTCGCTTAATGAATCTTTACGTAAACCTTTTTTGTCCATGCTAATAAACCATTGTGGTGTAGCACGGAAAATTAATGGTGTTTTGTGGCGCCAGCAATGTGGGTAAGAATGTTCTATCGCATGATGGTGTACTAATGTGCCATGCTCTTTCAATGTTTCAACAACATTCGCATTCGCTTTGAAAACATGTTGTCCGGCAAATAATGGCGTGTCTTCTAAATAAACACCATTTGCTCCAACAGGGTTTGCAACTTCAAGGTTGTATATCTTACCTACCACGAAATCTTCAACACCGTGACCAGGTGCAGTATGAACACAACCTGTACCAGAGTCTGTAGTAACATGTTCACCTAAAATCATCGGAACAGTAAAATCATAAAAGGGGTGCTTAAGTTGAACTAAGTCTAACTCCGCACCTTTACAGAAACCTAAAGCATGGTATTTATCAAGTCCAAAACGGTCCATACAACTTGTGACCAGGTCAGATGCTATAATAAAACGCTCTTTGCCCTGCTCTGTTTCACATTGCACTAACGTATATTCAACTTCAGCATTAACAGAAACAGCGCGGTTAGCAGGTAATGTCCAAGGTGTCGTAGTCCAGATTACAACAGAAACGTCACCTTCGCCTTCATGATCTTCTGGATGATCAAACTTGTCTGCAACTGTTTGGTCAACAACTGTAAACTTCACATCAATCGCTGGCGATTGTTTGTCTTTATACTCAACTTCAGCTTCAGCTAAAGAAGAACCACAATCGGTACACCAATGAACAGGTTTGAATCCTTGATGTAAATGGCCATTTTCAGCAATTTTACCTAAAGAACGGATAATATTTGCTTCAGTACCAAAATCCATCGTTAAGTAAGGTTTTTCCCAATCAGCAAAAATACCTAAACGTTTAAAATCTTCACGCTGACCAATAACTTGCTTAGCTGCATATTCACGACATTTTTCACGAAAAACGCTCGCTGACACTTTATGACCCGGCTTGCCAATTTTTTTCTCAACCATTAATTCAATCGGTAAACCATGACAATCCCAACCTGGAACGAATGGCGCATTGAAATCAGATAACGTTTTTGACTTAACAATAATATCTTTAAGAATTTTATTAACGGAGTGACCTAAATGAATATCACCATTTGCATACGGAGGGCCGTCATGCAAAATAAACGACTTTTTACCTTTTTTAGCTTTACGAATTTGGCCATACAAGTCTTTCTCAGCCCACTCTTTAAGCATGTTTGGTTCACGGTTTGCCATGTTCCCTTTCATCGCGAAAGAAGTAGCGGGCAAATTTAGGGTTTGTTTATAATCACTCATTTAAATCATTATCCGTTGTTATATTCGCTAACTATTTGGTTAGCCTCTAATAAGTTAATAACAAAACCAACATCATATGTTATTAGTTTTATTATTAACTCACGTATCTGTTTATTTACAAGTGCTGAACAAAGGCTTTTGCCTGTTCGCTGTCTTGCGATATTTGTTTCTTTAAATCATCTAAGGATGAAAATTTGATTTCATCTCTTAATTTTTTCAGCATCACGACTTCAATAGTTTGACCGTATATATCTTCATTAAAGTTAAAAATATGGACTTCAAGTTGTTGCCTAACGCCTGAAACTGTTGGCCTTGAACCTATGTTAGCTACACCATAAAGGAAATGATTAACCGTTTTTACTTCGACGACATATACACCAGAAATAGGTGAAACACGTCTTTTTAATAAAACATTAGCTGTTGGGAAGCCTAGCTGACGACCTCGTTTGTCACCATGAAAAACTCGCCCTATAATTGAATAAGGACGACCCAGCATTTTTTTAGCATCGGCTAACCGGTCTTGCTCTAATGCATGACGAATTTGAGTGCTACTAATTCGGCAATCTTCCAGTTTGAAACTTGCGGTATCAGAAACAGCAAAGTTAAACTTTTCTCCCGCTTGTTTGAGTAAATTAAAATTACCCATACGATTTTGGCCAAAACGAAAATCATCACCAATAATTAAATGTTTAATGCCCAACTGTTTAACTAATAACAATTCAATAAACTCTTCAGCACTTTTACTGGCGAACTCTCGGTGAAAATTCACGCAAATTAAACATTCAACACCCAGTTTTTTCAATAAAAAATATTTATCTCTTAAACGCGTCAATCTTGCAGGTGCCGTTTCAGGAGAAAATAATTCTTGTGGCTGTGGTTCAAAAATCATCACTACAGCTGCACAATTCAATATTTTAGCTTTTTCAATTAAGGCTGTAATCACTCGCGCATGGCCTAAATGGACGCCATCAAAATTCCCTATAGTGAGAACACAACCATGATCTTGAGATTGAATATTGTGAATACCGCGTATTAACTGCATGTAATTAAAAAACCTAAATTTGACAATAAGACTTTTGCAATACTGTCATTAAAGAATAAAAACCGACGAATTATATATCACTCAGCCTTAAGAATCAGCACTTGAACGTAATTTCATCAACTTTTTTTTATGCTTATTTTTCTATACTTTTTTCACATTGGTTTGAACACTAAAATCTTTCATTCGAATACCTAAAGCAACGATAGAAATAAAGTAACTGAGCATCCCTAAACTGATACATATTAATAGCTGCTGAATTTGCATTGAAGTGCTCATTTCAAGCCAAACTTTAAACTCAGGCGACAAATGATAAACGACAATAGCCATAACAACCGCAGAAAATATAAGTCGAATAAAGAACCACCACGTTGATGTAGATAATTGAAACACCTTGTCCTTTTTTAGCCCATGATAAAGCATTAGTGCATTTAACGTTGCCGACATCGCAGTCGCTATTGCTAAGCCAACATAACCAAAAAAGGGTGCAAGCATCAAGTTAAAGACCATATTGGCAACCATTGCCTTAATGCCTATTTTCACCGGTGTTTTTGTATCTTGCCTCGCATAATAGGCAGGTGCTAATATTTTAATAAACATAAAACTTATTAAACCAGAAAGATAAGCAAATAAAGCATAGGATACTTGTAAAACAGTTTCTTCTGAAAACTCGCCTCGCATAAATAAGATCATAATAATGGGCTGAGCAAGTACCATGAGTCCGGCGAGCGCAGGCCAACCAAATAAAGATACAATTTTTAACCCCCACGTAATCGTGTCGCTAAACTCTCGGTTATCTTTTTTGGTATGAAGTTTTGCTAGGTTTGGGAGAATGACAGTGGCAATACCAATACCAAATAAACCGAGAGGGAACTCTAGTAAACGGTCCGCATAATAAAGCCAACTAATCGAGCCTGTGACTAAAATACTCGCGATTAATGTATCAAGCAGTAAGTTGATTTGCGTAACAGAAACACCGAACAACGCCGGAACAATTAGCTTGCGAATTTTTTTTACACCTTGAGCGTGCCATGCCCATTGTGGTTTAACCAAGACACCTGCTTTGATTAAAAAAGGAATTTGAAACAAGAATTGAGCTAAGCCACCAAGGAATACTCCCCAAGCGAGTGCATAGGCTGGGTTTTCAAAAAAGGGTGATAAATATATTGCACAACCAATAATACAAACATTGAGCAGAACAGGGGTAAATGAAGAAACAGCGAATCGACCAAAGGTATTTAAAATAGCACCTGCGAGCGCAGTAAAACTAACAAACCATAAATACGGGAAAGTAATTTTAAGCAATGAAGCTGCTAGTTCAAATTGTTGTGCTTTGGGGCCATCATTCAACCAATCAACAAACCAACCAAAACCAAACAAAATAACAAACAAGGGAGATGCTATCATACCAATTAACGTCACTAGGGTAATAATGACACCTAACGTACCGGATACCTGCGCAATGAGCTTTCTCGTTTCACCTTCGTTAATACTGAGGCCGTCTTCTTCATCTTTTGTATGATATTCGCTCAGTACCGGAACAAAAGCTTGAGCAAATGCTCCCTCGGCAAATAGCCGACGTAAAAAATTTGGAATTTTATTCGCAAAGAAAAACACATCCGACGCCAAACCAGCACCAATAATATTAGCAATAACAACATCTCTAACCAAACCAAGCACACGAGAGACTAATGTCATAAAACTGACGATAAGACCTGATTTTATTAACTTTTTACTCAACGAACAGCTCCCACTAACCGATAAAAACCATAATTATTTATGACCTACTTTCTCCTCAATATTATGCAGCTTTTTAACAGTGATAAACAAGCAAATGCAAAGAAGTTTTTAATCTATTTTAAATCACTAAAATAACAGGTAAAATGGCGCCATTATTTAGTAACCAATAATGATAATTGTTATATAATGATAAATTCATCGTTATTAAGTAAATTAAACCTGTAAAAGGTTTGACAACCGAGCTTAAAAAAGGCATATTTCCTCGCCTTAAATTTAGGCTATATATACAATCATATTTTAGGAGTTCACCTTGGCTAATTCAAAGCAGGCGAAGAAACGCGCGGTTCAATCAGAAAAACGCCGTCAACACAATGCAAGTCGTCGTTCGATGATGCGCACGTTATTTAAAAAAGTACTTGCTGCAATTGAAGCTGGTGACAAAGATACAGCAACTAAAGAATTTGCTAATGCACAACCGATTTTAGATCGTTTTGCAAGCAAAGGTCTTGTTCACAAAAATAAAGCTGCTCGTAGTAAGAGTCGTTTAAACGCTGCAATCAAAGCGCTTTAATTTTTGTTATTGAATTTAAAAACCAGCTTATGCTGGTTTTTTTTTACCGTTAATTTAGCTTTCACCCTTCTCAAATAAAACATTATCTTTAAGTCTTATCAAATTTCTAATCAGTAAAATCTTGCGCATCTTGCCATTTTTGTTAACCTCTTCTTGTTATATATAATAATTACATCATGAATATACAAAACAACGTGAGAATATAAAATGAAACTAACAAAATTAGCTACTGGCCTTTTGCTTGCCACTAGCCTTTTAAGCGCCTGTAGTGAAAATAATCATACGCAAACGCCTTCGCCTACTTTATTAGTAGAAGCCCAAAGCCGCTTAGACATTTATAAACCTGTAACGCTTAGTGCTGATTTGAGTCACCTGTCTAAAAATCAAAAACAAATGATTGTACTACTGATTGAAGCTTCAGATATTATTGATGAGCTTTTCTGGCAACAGGCCTTTGGTGAAGACAAGGAGACTTTCCTTGCCAGTATAGAAGATAAAAAAGTCCGTGATTTTGCTCGTATTAACTATGGTCCGTGGGACAGATTAGACGGTGACAAACCTTTCCTTTCTGGATATGAGGCAAAAGCACCAGGTGCAGAATTTTACCCAAGTGATTTGACTAAAGAAGAATTTGAAAAAGCAGACTTTGCAGATAAAACAGGCTTATATTCTGTGGTCCAGCGCAACAGTGATGGTCAATTAACTTCTGTCGCATTTTCAGAACTTTATAGCGATAGAATTAACCGTATTGCCATTATTTTAGAAAAGGCGTCAAGCCTTGCTGATGACAAAGAATTTGCCAATTACTTGAATTTGCGTGCTACCGCAATTCGTCATGACGATTTTCAAGCTTCAGATTTTGCTTGGATGGATATGAAGAATAACCCTATCGATGTCGTGATTGGTCCCATCGAAAACTATGAAGACCAGCTTTATGGGTACCGTGCCGCATTTGAATCATATGTATTGATTAAAGATTTAGCTTGGAGTGCAAAGCTCGCTAAATATGTTGAATACTTACCTGAATTACAAAAAGGTTTACCTGTTAACAAAACTTATAAAAAAGAGATACCTGGCTCTGATGCCGACTTGAATGCTTATGATGTTATTTATTACGCAGGTCATTCGAATGCAGGCAGTAAAACGATTGCGATCAACCTTCCAAACGACGAAACAGTCCAATTAAAAAAAGGAACTCGTCGCCTACAGCTTAAAAATGCAATGCAAGCCAAATTCGATACTATTATGTTACCCATAGCAAGCACGCTGATTGTTCCTGAACAACGAGAAAATGTAACATTCACCGCTTTCTTTGCTAATACCATGTTTCATGAAGTCGCTCACGGTTTAGGTATCAAAAACACCATTAACAATAAAGGCACTGTTAGAGAGTCATTAAAAGAACATGCTTCTGCACTTGAAGAAGGTAAGGCTGATATTCTTGGGCTTTATATGATCCGCCAATTGTTAATAAAAGGTGCTATTGAAGAAGGCACACTTCAAGATTACTACACAACCTTCTTAGCGGGTATTTTCCGTTCAGTGCGTTTTGGCGCAACCTCTGCTCATGGTAAAGCCAATATGGTACGTTTTAACTACTTTGCTGAGCAAGGTGCATTTACCCGTAATTCTGAAGGTTTGTATTCCGTAAACATTGAAAAAATGACTGCCGCTATTGATTCGCTATCAGAGAAGATTTTAATGCTACAAGGCAATGGCGATTACGAAGGTGTAGGAGAATTGGTTGCTAAAAGTGGTATTATTAAGGCAGATTTAGCAGAAGACTTAGCGCGCATTGAAGCGGCGAATATTCCTGTTGATATTACGTTTACTCAAGGTAAGAAAGTTTTGGGTTTATAACGTTATGACGATAACCCATGCTATGAACTAAAGCCTAATTAAAGTTTACCGAAAGCCTATCCTCTGCGATAGGCTTTTTTTTTGATAACAACGGAAAGTAATTCTCTTTATCAGGGTCTAATAAGTAATAAACAAGATAACTCATCACTCAATATAAGAAGATTTTTATGAGAACAGTTCTATCCCTTTTTATCATACTTAGCAGCTTATATACTTTTAATGCTCAAGCAAATAACGACAAAGGTGCCATAGCTGAGAATTGGACGCTAGAAACTCAAATGGGGCAAAGCATTTCTTTAGCAGACTATCAGGGGAAACCTGTGATTTTGCACTTCTGGGCTACATGGTGCCCCTATTGTAAAAAATTACAGCCAAAGTTAGTGGAACTACAAGAAAAATATAAAAGTACAGGGATTGAAATTGTCGCTATCAGTTTTAATGAAGATGAAGGGGTAAATCCGCAAAACTCGATAACTGAAAGAGGCTACAAATTTATTACTGCTGTAAAAGGTGACAAAGTTGCTCAACAATTCGGTGTCAAGGGCACACCAACAACCTTTTTTATTAATAGAAGCAATGAGGTCATTTTTAAATCCACAAGCGCTAATATTGAAGACCCACGCTTAGAATTGGCCGTTCAGGAAATAATTAAAAATAACAATATCAAAAAACCAGCAGATAAGTGAGTACCTACTTTCAATGACATCTCTTTTAAAATTTCACTGCTTATGTTCTCGTTTTAATTCACAAGCACCTAAATCAACTAGGATATTAGCTTTTATCCACGTCACCAATACTATTAGATCAGGTGAATAGTTTAGGTAAATGTATATTAAACATTTACCCTATTCATATATAAGTATATTATTTCACAAAGGCATTCAAAATATTTTAGATACAGATACGTTGGATTCTGGTTTGATTTTACAGTTATTGAGATAAATATGTTTTATGAAATAATAAAGCCACGAGTAGGCGAAACAGATGCTCTTGGACACATTAATAATACGGTTATTCCTCAGTGGTTCGAAGGTGGAAGAAATCCAATATTTAGACTCTTTAGTCCCGAATTTAATTTAAACCTCAGCCAATGGGGATTAACTTTAGCGAAAAGCACCATCGACTTTCATTTACCCCTTTTATTTGATTATGATGTTGAAATAAAGACGTATATTTCTCGTATCGGTACAAGCTCGCTTGACGTATATCAAGAGGCATGGCAAAACGGTGTTAAACATGTTTCTGGCACTGCAGTAATGGTTCACTTTGATTTTATTACCCGAGAATCACGTCCTATTTCTAATAACTTTAAACAAAAACTACATATACACTTTAGTCATTCTATCTCTGAAACACATTATTAATTAAAATTTAGGCGTATTCTCTTAAGTTTGAGCTAATTCTTCTAAATAAGCCTCTAAAATCAAATGGCTCCGTGCTCCCTTACTTGTAATAACAGAAAAGTTTGTATTAAATTTTATCTGATGAGCTTTAATAGCCCTTAATTTATCTTGTGCTACCCAATGATGTGCAAAATGAGTAGGCAAAAAGCCAATAAATCGGCCAGTTAAAATCAAAAAAGCAATACCCTCTCTATCGGTAGATGTTGCGGTAGCGTGTAGCTTTTTCTGTTGTTGCTTAATATCCACCGACTGAGGATAATTAGGCACAACTGCGTCATATTGAGTTAACGAACTCTCACAAATTTCATGTGATTCATGCTTAAATAAATAATGTTGATCACTACAATAAAGGAGAGATTCCTCTTTATATAATGACAAGTAATTGAGTCCAGGCAGTGTTCTAAATTCAGGTACAACACCAATATGTAGTTGCCCATTTAAAATGGCTGATTCAATATCATTGGGTGGCATCATTCTTATATTAATAGTAACTTCAGGTGCGCGATCCTTTAAAGCGCTCAATGCACGTGTGATCCTCATCTGCTCCATTGTAACTAAGTTATCTGTGATACCGATATTCAACTCTCCAACAAGATCGGTGTTTATCGCATTAATTTCTGCTCTAAAATTTTCAATACTGCCCAATAGCTGCAATGCAGACTGATAGACTTGTTCTCCCTGTTCTGTTATTGAAAAACCTGAACGTCCTCTGTGGCAAAGCTTCATATTTAATAATGACTCTAATTCGGTTATTGCTAAGCTTATTGCAGGCCGACTAATATTTAGCTCGACTTCTGCCGCTGAAAATCCACCCGAGTCAATCACTACTTTATAAATTCTTAAAAGTCGAATGTGAGCATCACCTAACTGTCTTGGTAGTATGTTTTTATTTTTTTTCATTTATCCAACACCGTTAGGTAAGTATATACTTAACTTAAGTTTTAAAAGTAAGAATTTAATAACCTATTAAATCATTGATAATAGAGATATGCAATTAAACATACACTTCGATGAACGTTATGAAGAGTAAGGTGGGATCATGAATAAAAAGACCAATACACAACCAAACCACGGTTTAACTCAAGCACAGTTAGACGCGCATTGGATGCCATTTACAGCAAACAGAGAATTTAAAAAAGATCCCAGGATTATCGTTTCAGCATCAGGGAATTACTACACTGATGCTGATGGCCGAAAAATATTTGATGGCCTTTCAGGTCTTTGGACTTGTGGGGCTGGTCATAGTCGCCCAGAAATTACTGAAGCGGTAAGCAAACAAGTTCATCAGTTAGACTATTCGCCCGCTTTTCAGTTTGGCCATCCTAAATCTTTTGAATTAGCGCATCGAATAACTGAACTAATGCCTGAAGGATTAAATCGAGTATTTTTTACCGGTTCCGGCTCTGAATCTGTCGAGACAGCATTGAAAATTGCCAGAGGGTATTGGCGCAAAAAAGGCATGGCAACTAAAACCCGCTTTATCGGTCGTTCAAAGGGTTACCACGGGGTTAATTTTGGTGGTATTAGTGTCGGTGGTATTGGTGCTAACCGTGCTATTTTCGGACAAGGTATTGAAGCAAGTCACTTGGCTCATACGATGTTACCTGAGAATAAGTTTTGTAAAGGTATGCCGGAAACTGGTGCTGAATTAGCCTGTGAATTAGAAGAAATGATCGCTTTATATGACGCTTCTAATATCGCTGCTGTCATTGTTGAGCCAGTAGCGGGATCTACAGGCGTTATTCCACCACCAAAAGGCTATTTAAAACGTTTAAGAGAAATATGTACTAAACATAATATCTTACTTATTTTCGATGAAGTTATTACTGCATTTGGCCGAATGGGTTCCAATACAGGAGCAGCTGAATTTGGCGTAACACCTGATATAATGACAATAGCAAAGCAGTTAACTAATGGTGTATTCCCGATGGGAGCCGTCATTGCTAAGCAAGAAATTTACGATACTTTTATGGAAGCGGGTGGACCTGAGTATATGCTTGAACTCCCTCATGGATACACTTACTCTGCGCACCCTGTTGGGTGTGCGGCAGCACTTGCTTCATTGGATATTTTAGCCAATGACAACTTACCTGAACGAGTAAAGTCTATTGCACCATATTTTGAAGAGATATTGCATAGCTTGAAAAGTTGTAAGCATGTGGTCGATATTCGTAACTATGGCTTAGCAGGCGGAATTAGCATTGCTCACGCAACAGGTGAACCTGCAAAACGTCCGCACCACATTGCAATGAAAATGTGGAAAAAAGGGTTTTATGTACGTTACGGTGGAGACACTATTCAGTTAGGTTTACCGTTTACTTCTACCTTGCCTGAAATAAGTAGCTTGATGAACGCTCTTGGCGAAACACTTAACGAGATTGATTAACTTTTGATTTTTACACTTTTGATTATTAAAGTCAGTAAACTACAGCATTAAAGGAAAACAGATGACTATTATCGGACACCTCATTAACGGCGAATTATGTAATGACAATAATCGCACCCAAGACGTTTATAACCCTGCAACGGGTACCGCAGAAAAAAAAGTTGCCCTTGCTTCAAAAGAAACCGTTGAAAAAGCAATTGCAGCCGCTCAAGAAGCTTATCCTGCTTGGCGTAATACCCCTCCCATCAAGCGTGCACGTGTTATGTTTAAATTCAAAGAATTATTAGAAAAAAATTCTGATAAAATTTGTGAATTAATTGGTCAAGAACATGGCAAAATTTCTCATGATGCAGCGGGTGAATTACAACGTGGTATTGAAAATGTTGAATTTGCGTGTGGTGCTCCTGAGTTACTAAAAGGTGAACACAGCAAAAATGTTGGGCCTAACATTGATTCGTGGAGTGAGTTTCAACCACTGGGTGTTGTTGCGGGTATTACCCCATTTAACTTCCCTGCTATGGTGCCTATGTGGATGTTCCCACTCGCCATTGTTTGCGGTAATACTTTTATCTTAAAACCATCAGAGCGTGATCCAAGCTCCACCTTATTCATTGCTCAATTATTAAAAGAAGCCGGTTTACCTGATGGCGTAATGAATGTTATTAATGGTGATAAAGAAGCGGTAGATGTATTGTTAACTGATCAACGAGTTAAAGCCGTTAGCTTTGTTGGTTCAACACCCATTGCAGAATATATTTATGCAACGGCAAGTGCAAATGGTAAGCGTTGCCAAGCGCTAGGTGGAGCAAAGAATCACGCCATAGTTATGCCTGATGCTGATATGGATAATGCCGTAAACCAATTAGTAGGGGCTGCATTTGGTTCTTCAGGAGAACGTTGCATGGCATTATCAGTCGCTGTTGCTGTTGGTAATGAAGCTGGGGATGCATTGATTGAAAAAATGCAACACGCAATGCAAGGTTTACGTGTTGGTGAATATTCAAATGCTAACAATGATTTTGGACCTGTTATCACTCAAGCCCATAAAGAAAAAGTGAATGGTTATATTTCAAGTGCGGCAGAGCAAGGTGCTACATTAGTTGTTGATGGTCGTAATCCTACGGTTGAAGGCTTTAAAAACGGCTTCTTTGTGGGTGCAACGTTAATTGATAACGTAACGGCCAGTATGGACAGTTACCAAGCTGAAATTTTCGGACCTGTTTTACAGGTTATTAGAGTCAACACTATGGAAGAAGCCATGCAACTCATTAATGATCATGAATATGGCAATGGTACCTGTATTTTTACTCGTGATGGCGAAGCAGCGCGTTATTTTTCTGACCACATTGAAGTCGGTATGGTGGGCATTAATGTTCCTTTACCTGTGCCTGTTGCTTACCATAGTTTTGGTGGCTGGAAGCGCAGTTTATTTGGTGATTTACATGCATATGGACCTGATGCTGTTAGGTTTTACACCAAGCGTAAAACTATCACACAGCGCTGGCCTTCAAGTGGTGTACGTGAAGGCGTAACGTTTGCTTTTCCAAGTTAATAGGAAATAGATAAAGGCTAAAGGCCAAAACCTTACGTTTAGTGAGTACGATAGTTACTTTTTCTCCTGTGGAAAAAGTTCGATTATCGTGTCTGAAACGTATAGGTTTTGTGCCAAATTGGCTTAAACCTCTAGGCTTTTAAGCTTTACAATATTTTAAAATATAGGTCATGGAGCGTTCTAATGGTTTAAGGACTCTTCATATTAAGAAAATTCATATAACTCACCATAAAAATCTATCTTTGTTGTAAGGTCTCGCTAGGGCAGGTTACCTTTAGTCTAATAGTTTTATCTACATACCATACAGCAACTTCCAATTATGATGAAAAATAAATTGGGATGAGTAATCATGCTCCCCCACTCCTGCTTTAACAATATTGTCAGCTGTCCATTCTCCTTGTGTTAATGCTAAATGACTAACAATACTCATTGAATACATTCAGCCAATTTATATATCGTAACGTTCGAGTAATAGGCAAAATATTATAGGCTGACCTTGAGAGAAACGGGTCGCTGTTATAGTCTTTTTATTGACTTGTTAGTAATCGAGCTTATCCAAGTATCAACCATCGCAACGTATTTAAAACAACAACGTTAAACAGTGTAAATACAAAAATCGTTGCATCGTATAAAAAATAAGAGGTGTTATATTATAAAGAAGATTAACAATAGCAAAGCGCAGGGCCTTATTGTCAAAACGGCGTTAGTAATGCGTGAAGGTATTTACAGCACGCCAAATAAAAGTACTTTTTGATATGGTGGCCAATAGAGACTAGAAGGTAAAAGAG
>JASDWX010000078.1:2967-16477 GCA_041890515.1 Alteromonadaceae bacterium | reverse complement strand
GGTCGCAGATGTTGATAGGCTCTGTCGCATGGCTGATATCTTAAAACCTTAACATAAATATTTTTGGCTATGAGTTTTCACACAGCCTGTGGCAAAAGTGAACGTTTCAAATATCAATCTCATGTAATGTCCAATAATCTCACCAGTGATGTTCATTCAAAATAACCACAATTATCTTACATAATAAAAAAGAATGCCTAACTTTAAATAAATGAACATAAGATATAAATATTTTTTAAATAGTAGGATGCTAACCAGACCTATAACGAGACCTTTTTTTGACGTTGTTATTGATAAGTTACAAGGAAGTATTGTCAAGAGTGGTGGCCCCTCCCTGACTTGAACAGGGGACCTGTCGATTATGAGTCGAATGCTCTAACCAACTGAGCTAAGGGGCCATATATTTATAGACTTAAAATTGAGACTTCAACTTAAAGCGGCGTGAAGTATAAGCATTTTTTATTTTGTTGTCACTAGCCTATTTTTAAAAAGTGCAAAAATTTACATCGTTCGCTCAATTGTTAGGCAATACGGATGATTTATTATCTGTATTGCCTAAATAACCTTTAATCAACAATGATTTTTTTTCTAGCCAATAAAGATAATGATAAGAATGTTAACCAAAACATTGAGCCACCAGAAGATTTTTTCGGTGTTGGTGCAGGTACAACGACTACAGCTTTAGCTATTACTGACACGTTGACACTTTCTACTGTTGATGCTCCTCTGGAGTCTGTTGCAGTGAATGTAAATGTTAACGATTCAGTATTGCTAGGAGCGGTAAAACTTGTGATTAAAGTGTCAGCATTAGTCAATGTTACACTCAAACCTTCAGTTTGTTCCCATAGGTAAGTCATCGAATCATTTTCTGCATCTCTAGCCTGTGCTGCTAGGCTTTGCGTTTGCCCCGTGTTAATTTCGAAATCTTCACCTAGTGTAACAACGGGTGCTGTATTTCGGTCATCATCCGCTATGGTGAATGTAATTTCAGCATTATTACCTAGTCGACTGTTATCTATGCTCGATAGGCTTAGTGTGAAGTTTTCATTTTCTTCTTCTTCAGTGTCATCAATAATGGCTAATATGATTTGTTTAGTCTCATTTTCGCCCTCTAACCAAGATATTTGGCCTGATGCATCAATAATATCAGTACCAATAATAGCCTCTCCTGAAGTTAGTTGATATTGAAACGCAATACTACCTACAGTGCTACCAATACGATTTACATTAACAATGTATTCATTTACATTTTCTGCGATTGTTTGCTGATCAAATTCAAAGTTTCCAGCACCTTTATTTATTAACCCGTCAATATTAATTGTGCTATAGCTATTTGAACCGAGCGTTGCACCATTTGTTGGATTATATAAACGTATAAAAAAAGATTCGGTTAATTCAATATTGGTTAGGTCATCTGAAATATCAATACTAATCGTTTTATCAGTATTGTCGTTAGCAGCCCAAGTAAGAGTATTATTTTCTAAATCAAAGTCAGTGCCTTGTTTGGCACTACCTTGGATTACTTGGTAACTTACTGAAGCGTTTTCAGTAATATCTGAACCATTACGTTGCACAGACAAGTTCAAAGTTGTTCCTTGAGCTGTTTGTGTGCTTTTACTTTCAAAGCCGAACATACCTTTAGTTGAAGTATTCGTATTATCTTTTAATACATATAAGCCACTATTAATATCGCTTACTAAAATATTACCAGAAGGTAAAAATGGATAAACACCCCAAGCA
Organism: Alteromonadaceae bacterium; assembly: GCA_041890515.1. GTDB lineage: Bacteria > Pseudomonadota > Gammaproteobacteria > Enterobacterales > Alteromonadaceae > Colwellia_A. Next base: position 14,737 of record JASDWX010000078.1, on the reverse strand, counting down.
CCATTAAAGCTGGCACTACTACTTGGCGTATAAGTATCAAAAAATCCAGCTTCGGTAGGGCTTGTTGGATCAGTTATATCTAAAACAGTTAAGCCGCGCTCATAATTAGACATATAGTACCTATTGCCACGAACAAAACCATTGTGATCAATGGCGCGTGTAGGACCCGTCCATTGACCTACTTGAGTAGGGTTGTTGAGATCTGCTATTGAAAATATTCTAACGGTTGTATTCAGACCACCTCGTTGTTCGTCAAATTCATCATGTAATAAAATAAACTGCTTGTCTTCCGTTCCCCAACCAGAATGCACATATTGATTACTTTTACTGACATCGTTATATTCTGCTACCCCTAACTGCGCAGAGTTGTTTGGATCCGTTATATTCCATAATTTCATTTCTTTTTCATTAAAATCAATGAAAAGAGTACAAGTCCCAGATGTTAAACCACAATCATCAATAGAACGTTGATCTTCTATTATCAGAGAAGCACCGTCATGAGTATAACCACTACCGAAATTATTAGCAGAAACATTGGCTAATGTCCTTGGGTTTTGTAATGAATAATTCTGAAAAGCACCACTTTTAGTATTTGCTCCAATAAGTTGTAAAGTCGCAGTTTGATTTGGAAGGGTAATATTAAGCGTATGATCTACATTGGTGATGTAAACATTATGGGCGGTATTTACGACATTATTTTTTTCTAAAAGGCTGACGGAGTTAGGAAGGTTATTCAGATCAATAATGGTAACGCCGCCATTATTGCCTTCTGTAGTTGCATAGGCGTATGCTTGCCATAAATTTATGTCTTCATCAAAATATTGATACACTTTAACATCTCGCCATGAAGAACTAACACCTGAAATAGTGCCTACTTCAATAGGAGCGGTTGGGTCTGTAACGTTAACAACAATTACGCCATTTATTACACCCATAATGGCAAATTCATTACCTGTATTTAAATCTACATGCCCCCAAATATCATTACCAGCACTAGGTGAACTAGACATTTCAGATAAAGGAAAATGAGCAAGTAAATCGACATTATTACAATCGAATACATCAGCCTTACCACTTACACATGCTTCATTAGATTGGCTTTGGCTTAACTGATGATAACCCAGAAGTTTTTGTTCTAAATCTTTATCTTCACTAAAGGCCTTACCATCTGCAATGACTCTGAAACCATTTTTTCTTAATTCACTCACCATATCAGTTGGAATATTATATAAAGTAGTGACATTAGATTGAGGGCTTTGTGATTGATAATGATCGAAACGATTATAGCCACCTAAAACGGGTACGAGCGCACTTTTTAAAAAGAACAACTCCTCGCTAGACGTAATTGTAAATTCACCTGATGACACAAGAACTTTATCGCCTTTGTTGGCTTGGCTCACAGCATACGCTATTGTTTTACAGGGTCTAAGGACATTATCACAGCGCTCTTTGTCTACGCCATTGTTAGCGACAAATCTAGATTTGTCATGCTCTGAATGGGCAAATGTATTTGAAGGAAGAATGAAAGTTGCTATTGAAATAATGGCAATTCCGATAGGTAATGATAATTTAACCATAATATGCTCGTTTCTTTATTTTACTGTTCAATTTTTGATGGCTTTACCATAGCAAGTTAACGTACAATTTAAAACCAAGCAGTTAACAACTCTTTAACTTTATGTAAGTATTACTTTGCATTTACTGATTAAGCCTTATTAAAATGACCCGCTATATATTAAAAAAACCTCTGTTAGGCACTATTACTTTATTGTTGAGTGTAACTCTACTATCAGGGTGTTTTGAACAAACAAGCACTCAAAAAGTTTTATTCAAGCCTGTATATGAAAATATGCGTTTGAATTGTGAAAGCAGCTTCAATACTAAAAATGAGCAACAGATAAAAAATGGCGAGCTTAAAAAGTGGCAGTATCAACAATTACAATTCTACATATATGGTGTTGAAGTTAATACGAGAATCAATGGATGGCAGCCATGGGGAATGACATCAAATTCAAATCAAGCGAGTAATATCGCTTTATTGGGCGAAACGTGTAATGAAAATCAGAAAGCGTCTAATTGGCAACTTGAGTTAGAGCCTTTAGATTCTTCGATAGATATTACCGATATTCGTTTTACCTTAGGTGTGCCTTTTGAGCTGAATCACCTTAACCCCTTAACACAGCCCAGCCCGATAAATGACTCGTCAATGTTTTGGGGGTGGAGAGGTGGCCATAAATTTATACGTATAGAGTTATTTTCACAAGGTGATGATTGGCTGTTTCATTTAGGCTCAACAGGGTGTAAAGCGTTGAGCCCTGTTCGTGCGCCGAAAAGTGAATGTTTGCATCCTAATCGTGTGAGAGTTTCTCTACCTTTTACAGAGAAAACATCAGCAATCAAATTTGATCTAGCTGTTTTGTTAAACGATATAGCACTCACACGTGACAAGAGTTGCCAATCAGCCGTTGATGAAGAAAGTTGTAAAGTACTCTTTAAAAACTTAGATATGGCAGCGAATAGTAGGAATGAATCATTGTTATTTATAGCACAATAAAATGGGTATACGACTTTTGAATTTAGCTAAATTATCGATACAAGTTTTTTTTGTCACCAGTGTCTTTCTGACATTACAGTCATGTAGTGATAAAAAAGAACAAAACAATGATTATCAATGGCCGATTATAGAAGGTTTCCCTAAGCCACAAGTGCCGAACGATAATCCAATGACTCAAGCAAAAGTCAACTTAGGTAAAGCTCTCTTTTTTGATAAAAACTTATCAGCCAACCAACAACAAGCGTGTGCCAGTTGTCACCAGCAAGCGTTTGCCTTTGGTGAAAATATTCCGCACTCATTCGGTAGTACTAAACAAAAACATCGACGAAATTCTGCAGCTTTAGTTAACATCGCTTATAACAAAACATTAACTTGGGCACATGACGGTTTAACGTCAATCGAGCAACAAATCCTTTTACCCATGTTTGGAGAGTCACCAATTGAGCTAGGCATAACCGGTAATGAAAAAGAGGTATTAGCACGATTTGAAACAGCTAATTATCAACTTTTATTTTCAGAGGCATTTCCAGACAAACTGATCAGTTTTGATCTCATTGTAAAAGCATTAGCGAGTTATGTGCGCAGTTTGATTTCTTTAAACTCGCCTTTTGATACCTATGCGTATTTGGCCGATGACGACGCTATTTCAGCATCTGCTTTACGCGGGATGAATTTATTTTTTTCTGAAAGGCTCGAGTGTCATCATTGTCACGGCGGATTTAATTTTACCCAGTCGACAAGTCATGAAAAACAACTTATTGACCGCAGACCCTTCCATAATACTGGCTTGTATAATGTCACTCGTGACAACAATACGAATAAGTCAGGTTACCCAAAACATGATACAGGTTTGTCTGAAATATCAACCTCAGCAAGAGATGATGGTCGATTTAGAGCACCCACATTACGTAATATTGAGGTGAGTGCACCTTATATGCATGACGGTAGTATTGCCAGCTTATCTGAGGTTATTGATTTCTATGCTGCAGGCGGACGAAATGTTACTACAGGAGAATTTCAAGGCGATGGTCGGGAAAATCTATTGAAAAGCCAATTTATCAAAGGTTTTATTTTAACAGCAGAAGAAAAAACAGACTTAATTAATTTCTTGAAAACCCTCACAGATCAAACCTTTTTATCTGATCCTAAGCATGTTGTAACAGAGTAAAACTGAGATAAGTTCAGGTAGTAAGTTAATTAAAGACAAAAAAAATCCAGTAATTAATTACTGGATTTTTTATTATCTACTTTAAGATGAAGGATTTATTCACCGTCTAAGAAACTTTTCAGTTGCTCAGAGCGAGAAGGGTGACGTAGCTTACGTAACGCCTTGGCTTCAATTTGACGAATACGTTCACGTGTAACATCAAACTGCTTACCCACTTCTTCTAAAGTATGATCAGTATTCATATCGATACCAAAGCGCATTCTTAACACTTTAGCTTCACGAGCCGTTAAGCCAGCTAATACTTCGTGAGTAGCAAATTTCAAGTTTTCAGCCGTAGCCGAATCAACCGGTAATTCACCACTACCATCTTCAATAAAATCACCTAAGTGTGAATCTTCGTCATCACCGATAGGCGTTTCCATTGAAATAGGTTCTTTAGCTATTTTCAGTACTTTACGAATTTTATCTTCCGGCATTATCATGCGTTCAGCTAATTCTTCAGGTGTTGGTTCACGTCCCATTTCTTGCAACATTTGACGAGAAATACGATTTAATTTATTAATCGTTTCGATCATATGTACTGGGATACGAATCGTTCTGGCTTGGTCAGCAATTGAACGAGTGATCGCTTGACGGATCCACCACGTTGCATATGTTGAAAACTTGTAACCACGACGGTATTCAAATTTATCAACCGCTTTCATCAAACCAATGTTACCTTCTTGAATTAAATCCAAGAACTGTAAACCACGGTTGGTATATTTTTTAGCAATTGAAATAACTAAACGTAAGTTAGCTTCAACCATTTCTTTTTTCGCACGACGAGCCTTAGCTTCACCGATAGACATACGACGGTTAATATCTTTAATACCGTGTACATTTAAGAACGTTTCTTTTTCTAATTGATTTAATTTATAAATACAACGTTCAACGTCTAATTCAATATCAGATAATTTTACTGAGTAAGCATGACCTGCAGCTTTCTGTTCATTAAACCAATCTTTAGAGGTTTCATTACCTGGAAAAATTTTGATAAACGTTGTTTTAGGCATGCCAGCACCAACAACACAGTGCTTCATGATTAAACGTTCTTGAATACGTAATCTATCCATTACGCTACGCATGTTTTTAACAAGCTTATCAAAAAGTTTAGGAATTAAACGGAATTCTTTAAATACTTCAGCTAGTGCATCAATAGCAGCTTGTGCATCTTTATGACCGCGACCTTTAGCATCAATAACTTTATTTGCTTTTTCATAAGCATTGCGAAGTAATGTGAACTTTTCTTTAGCAAGCTCAGGACAAGGACCTGTATCTTCTTCTTCCTCGTCTTCATCTTCAGCATTTGCTTTGTCTTCATCACTCAGTTCTTCTTTTGAAAGCTCTGAGCCAATATGAGTTGCCGCTGCTGGTATTTCTTCTTCTTCTGCATCAGGGTCTAAAAATCCAACAATAATGTCAGTTAAGCGTACTTCTTCAGCTTCAAAATTGTCCCACATATCGAGCAAAAAATTGATTGCAGGTGGATATTCAGCAACACTGCGCTGAACTTCTTTAATGCCTTCTTCAATACGCTTAGCGATAACAATTTCGCCTTTACGTGTTAATAGTTCAACCGTACCCATTTCACGCATATACATACGTACTGGATCTGTTGTTCTACCAATTTCGCTTTCAACCGTAGCAAGTGCTTGGGCTGCAGCTTCAGCTGCATCTTCATCAGTATTACCTTCTGTCATCATCAAAGTATCTTGATCTGGAGCAGTTTCGAATACTTGAATACCCATGTCGTTGATCATTCTAACGATGTCTTCAACTTGGTCTGAATCGATTATGTCTTGTGGTAGGTGATCGTTAACTTGAGCAAAAGTTAAGTAACCTTGCTCTTTACCTTTGGTAATGAGCTCTTTAAGTCTAGATTGTGGGGCTTGATTCATTGACGAGTGTCCACCTAAATTATGGCTATCAAAATGAAAACAGTAAGCCAGAAATTATAGCTAATTGCTTAGTATATTACCAGCGTTAAACTACGTTCAACTTATTTTTTGCTTGCTACGCACTTAACAAACTGTGCAATTCTTGTTTCTCACTTTTACTTAAACCACTTTTATGTTCTTTGGCAAGCAATTGCTCTGTGCGTTGTTCAATAAATATATTTAAAAAACTTTCTATTACATCAATAAACATCGACTCCGCATTTTCAGGTTCAACATGATGTTGTAAGCACATCAATTTTGTCAGTTGATTACCTTCTGTGGTGCCTCTAAAGTGTTCAATGAGTTGCGCACTGTTAATGTTGGAGTTCTGTTTACATAGAACTAACAAACTATTGAGCAAGGGAATGCCTGGCATATCGAGCTGTTGTAAAATAGTAATATCTGGTAATGCACTTATTATATGGGGGTGTTCAAGTAATAATGCAATAGCAAGACGTAATGGTGTTATTTTACTTTGTCTTTTTGCTGCGTTAGCCTTATTGTTTTGTATGTTCTTTTTACGTAATTCTTCTAATCGTTTTTCGTTACCACGAGCAAATTTATTAGCCAACTCGGTTAAAATGGAGTCTTTCAATGTACTATCAGGAAGTTTATTCAAATAGGGTTGAAATAATTCAATCATTTTGGATTTCCCTTCAAGTGAATTCATATTAACTTGTAAAGAAAGATGATCAAAAAGAAATACCGATAACGGTGTTGCATTATCCAATATATTTTCGAAAGCTATCTGTCCTTGCTCCCTAATTAACGAATCAGGATCTTCCCCATCAGGTAAAAATACAAATTTTAACGAGTAGCCGTCTTGAATCAACGGTAAGGCGTTATCCATGGCTCGCCATGCGGCATCTCGACCTGCACGATCACCGTCATAACAACAAATAACTTCTTTAACCGTTCTAAATAATGTTTGTAATTGTTCTGGTGTAGTCGCGGTTCCTAATGATGCAACTGCATAAGTAACGCCGTGTTGTGCAAGCGCAACAACATCCATATATCCTTCAACCACAACTAAGCGGGATAATTGCTTATTTGCTTGTTTCGCCTCCCATAAACCGTAGAGTTCTTGGCCTTTATGATAAATACGTGTTTCCGGTGAATTTAAGTATTTTGGCGTACCATCACCTAAAACTCTGCCGCCAAAACCAACGACGCGACCACGTTTGTCACGAATGGGAAATTGAATACGACCTCGAAAACGATCATAAGGGCGATTTTTATCACCGGGGATCGCCATACCTAAATCAACAAGCTGTTGCGTGGTTTGCGGGTTTACACCAAAAGTGCCCATCATACCATCCCACGCATCGCTGATATAACCAATACCAAAACGCTTAACAACCTCGCCACTTAAATCGCGACCTTTTAAATATTCAATGGCGGTATCTTTATCTTTAGCAACTTTTAACTGTTGCTGATAAAAACGGCTGATTTTTTCCATCAGTTCGTAATCATCTTGTTTTTGTTGATGAGCTTGTTGTTGTTTTTTTTGTTGAGCGGGACTTTGATTGTTTTTCTCGCGAGGCACTTCCATGTTGTAATGAGAAGCAAGTTCTTCAATGGCATCAGGAAATTCTAAACGATCAAACTCCATTAGAAAAGAAATGGCATTACCGTGTTCACCACAACCAAAGCAATGATAAAACTGTTTATCTTGGCTAACGCTGAATGAGGGAGATTTTTCTGTATGAAAAGGGCAGCAAGCTTGGTAGTTTTTGCCTGCCTTTTTTAATGGCACTCGAGAGTCGATCAGCTCAACAATATCAGCGCGTGCTAATAAATCATCAATAAACTGTCGAGGGATCATACCAGCCATTATTGCTCTTTCTTTGGTTGTTTGTGCGAAGTTTATTTTAAACCTAAATAACCCAAAGTGGATAGGTGTTTTTTAGTTTCTCGCTAAGGTGAAACGTTATAGGCGCTTTAAATAAACAAAAAAGCCGTAAAATAAATTTCACGGCTTTAAAATATTTTTATATAAGATGAAGATAGTAAGCTTTTATTACAACCCTTTATGCATTTAATGTATTACGAACTTGGCCACTTACTGCGCCTAAGTCTGCTTTACCCTGCATTAAAGGTTTTAATATCGCCATTACTTTACCCATGTCTGCCATTGAAGCAGCACCGGTATCGTTAATCGCTTGAGTCACTAACTGACTAATTTCTGCATCTGTAAGCGGTTGCGGCAGAAAAAATTCTATCGCAGTTACTTCTTCAGCTTCTTTAGCGGCTAGTTCATCTCGACCACCCTCAGTAAACATCTTGATTGACTCTCTGCGTTGTTTAACCATTTTGGTTAAAATCGCAATGACATTGTCATCAGTTGCTTCGAGGTTATGATCAATTTCAGCTTGCTTAACAGCTGATATTGCCATGCGAATAACGCCAAGACGACATTTGTCTTTAGCACGCATAGCTATTTTCATTTCATCTCTGAGTTGATTTATTAAACTCATATATTACTCGATAGTCTTAAATACTACTAAGGTATCTTAGTACATGCGAACGCGGCGAGCGTTTTCACGAGAAACTTTTTTAGCAGCGCGTTTAACGGCAGCAGCTTTCTTACGTTTACGTTCCCAAGTAGGCTTTTCGTAAGATTCGCGACGGCGAACTTCTGAAAGTATTCCTGCTTTTTCACATGAACGTTTAAAACGACGTAATGCAACGTCAAATGGTTCGTTTTCTCTAACTTTAATTACTGGCATGTACTTTGTACCTTAATATGTATCTATATAATTGGTGTATAGCTTAAGCATTATTGCTTCGCAAACACCCACTCTATCAAAATTGGGTGACGTATTCTAAAGCGAAGGACTAGTTAAAGTAAAGTGTAATGTCTGTTAAAGCTAAAATAAGGTGGTGTAATATTTAATAGGGCGTTAAAATCGCCAGATAAAGTGAAGTAAACGTTATTTAGCATCTTAAGGTTAAGGGTATTATGCGAATTTTAGGTATAGAAACATCTTGTGATGAAACAGGCATTGCTATTTACGATGATGGAAATGGTGACTTACCAGAAGGTATTGTTGCACACCGTCTCTATAGTCAAATAGCTGTTCATGCAGATTATGGCGGAGTCGTTCCTGAATTGGCATCGCGAGATCACGTACGTAAAACCATTCCTTTAATTAAAGAAGTTTTAAAAGAAGCTAATTTAACACCCGCTGATTTAGACGGTGTTGCTTATACCGCTGGACCTGGTTTAGTCGGTGCATTATTAGTCGGTTGTTCAATTGGCAGAAGTTTAGCATATGGTTGGGGTTTGCCTGCAGTGCCTGTTCATCACATGGAAGGACACTTATTGGCGCCCATGTTAGAAGAAAACGTACCAGACTTTCCTTTTGTTGCTTTACTCGTTTCAGGTGGGCACACCATGCTCGTTCGCGTTGATGGAATTGGTCAGTATGAAATGCTCGGTGAGTCAGTTGATGATGCTGCGGGTGAAGCGTTTGATAAAACTGCAAAGCTACTTGGGCTTGATTACCCAGGTGGCCCAGCCTTATCTAAAATGGCTGAAAAAGGGACTAAAGGGCGTTTCACCATGCCACGTCCGATGACCTCACGTCCAGGTTTAGATTTTAGCTTTAGTGGTTTAAAAACGGCTGCGGGTACTATTATCCGAAAAGAAATTGAGCTTCAAAAATCACAAGGCAATCAAGGGATGGATGAACAAACTCATGCAGATGTTGCCTATGCCTTTCAAGAAGCGGTGGTTGAGACTTTAGCGATTAAATGTCGCCGAGCTTTACAACAATGTGAATTAAAACGTTTAGTGATTGCCGGGGGTGTTAGCGCGAACACGTCATTACGAGAAAAATTAGGAGAAATCACAAAAAAACTGGGCGGTGAAGTTTTCTACCCACGCCCCGAATTTTGTACAGATAACGGCGCGATGATCGCTTATGCTGGTTTACAACGTTTGAAAGCAGGAACTGATGCAGATTTATCGTTTAAAGCCACGCCACGTTGGCCATTGGATACTTTGTCCGCTGTTTAGTGCTTAGCGCATCAATTGGCGTGGTAATTATTTGGATGTGTTTTTAAAGGAAACTTTACTCTCATGTCCTTTCATTAATCGCCATATATTGTCCTTATGACGAAATATAATTAACACAGAAAGCATCATCACAGGGTACATGTATAAAGGTTTTAACAGCCAAATATAAAAAGGAGCAAGGGATACAGTCATAATGGCTGCTAAACTTGAGTAGCGAGTGAAAACTATCACGCTAACCCAAGTCAAAATCAATAATCCGCCTAAATCTAAACCGATGGGTAATAATACGCCAAGTGCAGTTGCAACGCCTTTTCCTCCCTGAAAATTAAAGAATATTGGGTACATATGCCCTAAACAAGCAGCGAGCGCGATGAGTCCTAAATTGAGCGGCTCTAGGCCAAGAAAATAAGCGCCCCATACTGGAATAGTGCCTTTGAGAATATCAAAGCCTAATACTAATGAAGCTATAAATTTATTACTGATACGCAAAACATTTGTTGCGCCGGGGTTGTTTGAGCCCGTCGAACGAGGATCGGGAAGCTTTAATAACTTACATAATAAAATAGCACTAGAAATCGAGCCGACCAGATAGGCAGCAATGATCATCATCAATGTGAGTAATAAAGTGATAATACCAAGATCTCCAAGTTTATTGTTAAAACTATTATTGTTTGCCACAAATTTTAACAACTTTCGATATTCTATCGTGTCGTAATCGCAATGCAAATAAGTTTTTCTTTAGCGTCTATTAATAAAAAAAAGTTAATTGATCAGCGACCCTAGTTTTTATACCTTTGCACAGGTAAAATCGCTCTTTATTTTAGTTATTTCCAGCATATTGCTAATTTTATTTTTAATTACTGATTAAAGACGGGTAGAGATTAATGGATAAAGTTCATATTGTAGGCCTAAAAATTCAGACCACGATAGGTTTCTTTGAGTGGGAAAAACAGATCAAGCAAACGTTAGTGATTGATTTAGCAATGGGGTGGAATACAGCGCTAGCTGCAGAAAATGATGAACTTGCTAAAACACTAGACTATGCCGAAATATCGGAAAAAATTGCTGAGTTTGCCAATAATAACCCTGTTGATTTAATTGAAACATTAGCAGAACGCATGGCTAAATTTTTGATGAAAACTTATCATATTCCTTGGCTTAAGTTGAAAGTAGCAAAGCCAAATGCGGTACATAATGCCTTAACAGTTGCCGTTGAAATTGAACGTGGTAGCGAATCAAATAATGATCAACAGATGTAATGGCCCGTTTATATATTTCACTGGGCAGCAATGTTGAACGTCACCACTACGTAAGTAAGGGGTTGACTGCACTTGAATCGTTTTTTGGTGAATTAACGTTATCATCATTATTCGCAAGTAAAGCGGTTGGCTTCGATGGCGCTGAATTTTATAATATGGTTGTGGGTGCAAGCACCAAGCTTACTGTTGAACAAGTGGCAAAAGCACTTCGCGATATAGAATTTGCTAATGGCCGAGAAATTGATGCGAAAAAATATAGCCCTCGTACCCTAGACTTAGATTTATTACTCTTCGATGACTTAGTGCTCGAAACGCCTGCACAAATTCCACGAGCCGAAATTACAGAAAATGCTTTTGTACTTTGGCCACTTGCTGAAGTCGCACCATTACTCAAACACCCTATTTTAGAAAAGTCGTATCAGCAACTTTGGCAAAGGTACGATAAATCCAAGCAACAAATTACGATTGTAGACTTTTCTTGGCTAAGCTCATTAGAAAAATCATACACTTCAATATCGAAAAATAAAAAGGAATAGAATTACTAATGACCATCACAGAGATATTTATTTTAGCTATTTTACAAGGTTTAACGGAGTTTTTACCTGTATCAAGTTCTGCGCATTTAATATTACCCTCGGCAGTCTTAGGTTGGAAAGACCAAGGTATTGGCCTTGATGTGGCTTTGCATGTAGGGACTTTGCTTGCCGTTGTTTTATATTTCCGTAAAGACGTAGCCAATATGGCCATCGCTTGGGTTGGCAGTATTAAAGGTGATAATACTCGTTTTGAAGG
>JASDWX010000078.1:0-2957 GCA_041890515.1 Alteromonadaceae bacterium | reverse complement strand
AAGGTAAACTTGCTTGGTGGATTTTATTTGCCACGATCCCGTTAGGTCTCTTTGGTTTACTCGGTAAAGACTTTATTGAAGCACATTTGCGTACCGCCGCTGTCATTGCTGCAACGACGTTAATTTTTGGTTTTTTATTAGGATATGCTGATATAAAAGCCGGTAAAAGAAAAGCGTCTGAGCATGTTGATTTTGAAAAACTAGGCTTTAAAGGTGCAATGCTTATTGGTATAGCACAAGCAATAGCACTTATTCCTGGTACATCGCGTTCAGGTATAACCATGACTATCGGTTTAATGCTTGGGTTAAGTCGAGAAAACGCCGCACGATTTTCCTTTTTACTTTCAATTCCTGCTATTGCGATGGCGGGTAGCTATTTAACGTTAAAATTAATTACCGAGTCAGGACCCGTTGATTGGAATGCCATTGGACTTGGCAGTGTGTTAGCTTTTTTTAGTGCTTATGCTTGTATTCATTACTTCCTCATTTTACTTGAAAAAGTAGGCATGATGCCATTTGTTATATACCGGTTAGTACTAGGTGTAGCATTACTTTGGTTCGTACTTGGCTAATTGGACTTAATTGAACTAAATCGAATTAGATATCGTACATACAGTAAATAAAAAAATAATAATAAAGATAAAATATAACATTTGAATTTATTTTCAAATGTTTACCTTATATAAATATAAAATACAAAAAGTGAGTAATAAATGAATTTATCATTAACCGAAGAACAAATGATGATTCAAGATATGGCAAAAAAATTCGCTGAAAGTGAATTAGCTCCAGTAGCCGCCGAACTTGATGAAACCCAAGATCAAACACTTTTCCTTAATAACCTTGCGCAATTAACAGAACTTGGGTTTATGGGCTTAAACATTAAAGCTGAATATGGTGGTGTGGAAGCTGGTACGGTTGCTTTTAGTTTAGCAATAACAGAAATTGCTCGGGCTTGTGCTTCAACTGCAGTCACAACTTCTGTCACAAATATGGTTGCAGAAGTTATTCAGGCCGTAGGTAATGAAGAACAAAAACAGAAGTATTTACCTAAAATATGCAGTGGCGAATATAAAGCAGGCGCATTTTGTTTAACAGAGAATAATGCCGGCTCAGACCCCGCAGGGATGAAAACGTCAGCAGTACTCGACAGCGATGAATACGTATTAAATGGCAGTAAACTGTATATTACCAGTGCTAGCTTTGCCGATATTTTTGTTGTTTGGGCAGTAACTGATGCAGAGGCACCAAAGGGTAAAGGTATTTCATGTTTCTTAGTAGAAGCAAATACACCGGGTATTACGGTAAGTAAGCCAGAAGAAAAAATGGGACAAAAAGCATCACCAACCAATGAAGTGAGCTTTACTGATTGTCGTATACCCGCTAACGCGATGATGGGTAAAGAAAACAAAGGGTTTGGTGTAGCGGTTGGTGAACTAGCAGGCGGTCGAATTGGTATTGGTTCATTAGCCTTAGGTATTGGTCTAGCCGCGATGGATTACGCACGTGCATTTATTACTGAGCGTAAGCAATTTGGTCAAGCATTATCAAACTTTCAAGGCTTACAGTGGAAGCTCGCTGAACGTTATACTGATTTGGAAGCGGCGAGATTATTACTTATGCAAGCGGCTTATACGAAAGAGCAAGGGTTGCCGTTTGGTAAAGCTGCTTCTATGGCAAAACTATTTGCTGCTGAGAAAGCGAATACCGCTTGTTACGATGCGTTGCAATTAATGGGGGGAGGCGGTTATATTAAAGAATACCCGTTAGAGCGAATGGCGCGTGATGTTCGTATTACCACTATTTATGAAGGCACGAGCGAGATCCAGAAAATAATTATTGCCCGTGAGTTATTGCACGAAATTTAATTTTATCTTGTTTAACAAATCTAGAGCTGAATTCCTTAACATAACAGGAGTTCAGCTTTTTGCGTTTAACCCTTGAGCTTTCAATAATTGCCCCAAAATAAAGGGTATAGGCGCTTATCAATATAAAAAATGGAAATGAATGTGACTACAAATGCTATTGAAGTAACGTTAGAAAACTTTCAACAAATTATTTTAGAAGAATCGAAAACTAAACCTGTTTTAGTTGATTTTTGGGCAGAACAAGTCCCTGAAAGTTTACAATTAAGAGATAAACTGGCGGCAGATTTAAATGGATTTGAATCGCATGTTTTATTCGCAACTGTTGACTGTCAAACTCAGCAGCAAATCGCTCAGCAGTTTGGTATCCAAGGACTCCCTACCGCTATTTTAGTGAAAGATGGACAGCCACTTGATGGGTTAACTGGGCCACAAAGTGATGACAATATAAAAGAATTTTTAGCGAAACACTTACCTAAAAAAGAAGATTTGTTGCTCGCTCAAGCACAACAGTTGTTAGCAGATAATAATGTTAATGATGCATTCACAGTCATCAACAGTGCCTATCAATTAGATAGTGAGCGTGCCGATATAAAGTTGATTTTTTCAGATGTTTATTTACAAACAGGTAAAATAACTGAAGCAGAAGCATTACTCAGTACTATTTTGATGGTGGATCAAGACAGTTATTATCAAGCACTGGTTGCTAAGTTAGAGCTTGCTACCCAAGCAGCTGATTCTCCAGAAATAAATGCACTAGAAGCGCAGTTAGCCAATGATATTGATAATATTGAATTGCAGCACCAACTTGTCGCACAATACAGCCAAGTTAATCGTCAAGAAGAAGCATTAGTCTTACTTTTTCGTTTAATGCAAAAAGACAGTAGCGATGCAGTAAGTAAAACGTTATACCTTGATGTGCTAAAGTCGTTACCTGATGGTGATTCATTAGCGAATAAATATCGTAGAAAACTATATACCTTGATGTATTAATTTAAGATAAAAATCATTGATACAAAGTCTCACTTATAATTTATAAAGGCTATGTTCCCTTAAATTGTTGCTATACTGTATATAACATCAGTTGATGAG
>JASDWX010000077.1:12731-16617 GCA_041890515.1 Alteromonadaceae bacterium | reverse complement strand
GTCGCAGATGTTGATAGGCTCTGTCGCATGGCTGATATCTTAAAACCTTAACTTAGCCGACTTAAATAGAGGTTAACATTAGCCACCACTTTTGACCGCTTCAGGGTCATTGTGACTGCTAGATATTTTGATTATGTTCTCAATTTATGATCGCATAACGTCCCAAAGCTGTCAGTATGGTACTAAAACCTTAGGTATTCAAAGTGGAAATTGTGAGCCCTACTTCGTAGTGATAAATGGTCATTATTAGTGACCCAGTCATTTACAGTAAAGAACTTTCTTGCTCGGTTAACGCTCTCCACGATTAATGGAGTTACGTTGAAAAGTAAAATCACGTTGATTAAATATGGACGATAAGGTGTTCATCAAAGTTTTCATTTAAATGCGACGGTAAATATCCCCGGCTAGAATAACAACGTCAACATGAGAGACTTCGAGTGGTGGCACCCACGTCTCAAGTTCACAATGCAAATCAGAATAAATAGCCAGTTTCATTTTTGGTCTAGCTCTTTATGTTTGGCTAAGCGATTTAACCAAAGCTGTTTAGAAAAGCCCGTAGATTGATGAAGCCTCTCAATAAGTATATCGCTAATTTCAAGTTCAGCCTCTCTGAATTGAGTAAATTCATTCGCGGTTAAGTGCAGCAGCTCTTGTGCACGAATATCTGATACTAGATGGGTTCTTTGCCATTTAATAAATAAGTTAGAAAACTGAAATTTTAAAGTATTAATATTACTGCATGATGCATCAGGGGTTATTTGTAGAGTATAGAAATAAGCACTTCTCCCTTGACCAATAAGAAGTGGTTTAGCATTGGCTTTTAGGTATAATTGACCTTCATCAATCAGCTCTAAGGCACAGCTTTTAATCTCTGATAAGTAATTTTCAATTGGTGCACAATTTATATTGTTCATGCCGCCATTACTTGCAATATAAAGTTGCTTTTCATCTTGAATATCAATGCCAACTAATATCCAATCTGGATGATTAGGTCGTAATAATCGCTTTTTAAATTGTTCAACGTTAAGCATACTTACCTCAATTCACTTAGCCCTAAAGCGATGGATTCTTGTTTAAACTGCCCAAATATATTGACCACTTTTTCATATGAGCTTGTCAAAAAGTGTTCATCATCTGTTTCACTGACTTCATCGCAAATTTCATGATCCATCACATTAATAAATTTACTGAATTTCAGATCTGATTTTGAGGTGCTTTTTCTTGTATTATCGAACGTAAGCAGACCAACGTCCTTATCATCAATATCCTCTTGAACAACAGTTTTCATCTTTTCAAACTTAACCACATCAGCTTCAAATGGTACATCTTGCTTAACTCTATAAGCATATTCCAACAGCTTAGGCTCTGCAGGCATATACATAACAGCCTCTTGATTCGTTGAACTTGTCATTCTAAGTATTCGACCTAAAATTTGCCGAAAGTGCATTTCTGTTTTGATATTGGTGAGGTGACAACAAACCTGTAATCGAGGGATGTTAGTTCCCTCACTTATCATCCCTACAGAGATGACCCATTTAGTTTGTGCATGTCTAAATTGTTGAATAATATTGGTTGGCTCGTTTTCTCGGTAAGTTACAACAACGGCATCTTCGTTAAAGCTGGTTTTCATTAACGTTGATATTTGTCGTGCATGCTCAACTGATGACGCAACAATTAATCCTGCCGCGTCAGCGTTCGTCGCTCTAATTGAACTTAGCTTTTTTTGTGCTGAAGAAATTACGTATTTAATGACCTTTTCATTTTCAATAATTTCCTGATACGGAATGATTGACTGCGATAGTAGGCATTTGAAGCTGCTAAACGTTTTTGTCTCTTCGTCATCTACAACCGAAATATTATTATTATCAATTGCAATTATCTGCGGCACACGACAAACATCGTCTTTAATGGCCTCAGAAAGCCCATAAACATAATCACACGATATTTTGTTGCTAGGGTGCATATAGTTTGAAAGAACAATAGGAGCAGCATCAGAGCGCCAAGGCGTTCCTGTTAACGCTAATGTAAATTTTGCCTTATCTTGAATGTTCAGTATTATTTGTTCACCCCATGCATTGGCATTATCAATATTAGATCCCGCACAATGGTGGATCTCATCAAATATCACAAAAACTCGATACCGCTCAAATAACTGCCAAAAATTATCATCAAGATACTGTAAACTTTGGTAAGTTAGAGAATGTCCTTTAGCCCCGAGTAAACCATCGAATCGTTCATTAATTCTCAACTGTAAACTATGACTGAAATCTTGAGAAACAATCGAGGAAGGAGAAAAACAAATAACTAAATCAATTAGATTTTTTTTTAATAACTGATCAGCTAATTCAGATGCCATCAACGTTTTACCTGCTCCAGGAGTTGCTAAGGCTAAAAAGTGGCTATTGCCATACAAGTATTTTTTTAAAGCTTTATTTATACAGCTAACTTGCCATTGTCTTAATTTCATATTTTCTCTAATGGTTTATCTTGTTTAAGTAAGCCTTCAATGGCTCTGATCTTCCCTAGTATTCTCGTGTTGTTGTCTCTAGCTTTATTGTATTGCGGCTGTATTTCATCAGCAAAGTAAGGGAACTCAGAATAAAGCTCTTTGTATGCTTCAGATTCACCTATATTCAACAGCAGTTCGGCTTTATAGTGATTCAATTTACCAAGTAATTGCTTCTGTTTTTCATCATATTCATTAAGTGAGTCAGTTGCTTCACATTTTGTCTTCAATGTTATTGCTTCAGCATCAAAAAATTCTGTCTTACTAAAACGGGTTAGTCCTTTTGTTTTTGACATGATTTTTTTAAGCCAGCCTTTTTTTACCAACTTTAGAAGCTCACCATATATCTTTCGTCGAAGAATTGAAGGCTCTATAGTATGGTCACTTTTTAAGACCAAATAAGCTGATCGGACATCGCTCGTTGTGAAGTGAACAAAATTTTTCGCGACAATAATTTGAGCAACTAAAGGGTCTAATTTCAAAGTAAATCCAGATCAATTTAAAATAATAATGGGTATTATAGGGCGTGGTGCTTTAGTGCTCAACATGAAAATCTAATCATTTTGCCTGAAGGGAAAATACGGTGAGTGATTTAGTTAAAGAATTTGGTGAAATGCTGCGCTTAAAACGAAAGGCTTCTGGCTACTCTCAAGAAAGTTTTGCCGCCTATGTAGGTATCGAAAGAGGTAATTACGGTAAAATGGAGCGAGGCTTGGTTAATATAAAATTAGAAACCTTATACAAACTTACTAATGCCTTAAATTGTAAATTTGAAGAAGTAATGCCTTCAAGGCTGAAGCATAAAGCTAATATTGATTAGCTCAAATATTGAAGCGTTTTAGTTATATTCGTCACATACTGTAGTTTAAATGGAGTTATTTGTAATTCATATCAATAACTTACATTTTTCATGGACAATAAGATATACACAATCGTCAATTGTGCACTATTCAGAGCTTTTCCTTGGTAAGTAGAACTATCTTCATTGTGCGTAGGCTATATGTTTCTTAATACACGATATGTTGCCTCAAGATCTTCCATTGATACATCTATCTCTTTTGCAAATCTTTCTCTCTTTTCACCTTTTAAGTGAATTGAATACTCAAGTGCTTCATATATGTTTTTACATTCCGTTAAACGTACTTCTTTTTCTTTATAGTAATCTGGTGATACATTTTCTACATCAAGAAATATTTTCAATATTTTTTCTGCAACATGGTTTAGTTCAGTAGTCATAGTTGTCCTTTAAAATAAATATAATTAAGTCTAAAACTTTAACGGCAGTCTTACTAAATAGCAATGAATTAAATCATAGGTTCATGTTTTAAAAGGAAAGCTATAATGAAAAAAACATTCCTTAAGCTAATCATGGAGTAGTCC
>JASDWX010000077.1:0-12721 GCA_041890515.1 Alteromonadaceae bacterium | reverse complement strand
CATCATTAAAACTATGAATAACAGCTGTAAATAAAACGGCCATTTTGTTTACGTTTTACCATTACAAAATTTTTACAGTAAACACCTTGTTTTAATGTAAATAAACCCGTAAAGTTTTCTACGTAAAATAAACCCTCCTTTGTTTATGGTTGTTAAATGAAAATAGGTTACGCGAGAGTTAGTACTGATGAGCAATCTGATAATGCTCAAATTGACGAGCTAGAAGCTGCTGGATGTGAAAGAATTTATCGCGAAAAATATAGTGGTAGATCAAAGTCACGTCCAGAACTCGATCGTATGATTGATGCATTACGTAAAGGGGATGTTATTGTTGTCCAACGACTTGATAGGCTTGGTAGAAGCTTAAAAGACTTAATAGAACTCTTAGATAGTTTTAAGTCCGAGCAGGTGCAGTTTATAAGCTTAAATGAAAGTATTGATACTACAACTGCCGTTGGTGAGCTAGCTTTTCATATGATTGGCTCTATTGCTCAATTTGAACGTAGATTAATTTCAGAGCGAACAAAAGCAGGTCTAGACGCTGCAAGAGCACGAGGTAGAAAAGGTGGGCGTAAAGTGAAATTATCTTTATCAGATGTAAAAAAAGCAAAAGCAATGTTACTTGATCCTGAAGTTACTAAAGCTGAAGTTGCTATACATTTTTCCGTAAGTCGCCCCACTTTAAATAAAGCGTTAAACCAAGAATTAAAGGATTAAATCATGGACAAAAAGAAGCTCAGCGAAACCGACATCATCAGCAAATTTATCATGCCCGCAGTGCAAAGCGCTGGTTGGGATCTGATGAAGCAAATTCGCCAAGAAGTTAAATTACGTGACGGCAAGGTTATTGTTCGCGGCCAACTCGGCGTGCGGAAAACCGTTAAATCCGCTGACATTGTTCTTTACCATAAACCTAATATGCCACTGGCTGTTATTGAAGCCAAAGCCAATAAACATGAAATAGGCAAGGGTATGCAGCAAGGGCTTGATTATGCTCGATTGCTAGAAGTGCCATTTATCTTTGCCTCAAACGGCGATGGCTTTATTTTTCATGATAAAACTAACCCAGCACAACTTGAAACACGCATAGAGCTTTCAGACTTTCCAACGCCTGAGCAACTATGGCAGAAGTATTGTGCTTATCGCGGTTTTACAGCAGCACAGCTACCGTTAATTACACCAGACTATCATGATGATGGCAGTGGCAAAGCGCCGCGTTATTATCAGCTGCAAGCGATCAATAAAACCATTGAAGCCGTATCTAACGGGCAAAACCGTATCATACTGGTAATGGCTACTGGCACTGGTAAAACCTATACCGCTTTTCAAATTATTTGGCGCTTATGGAAATCTCGCCAGAAGAAGCGCATTCTGTTTTTAGCCGACCGTAATATATTAGTCGATCAATCAAAAAATAATGACTTCTTACCTTTTGGCTCAGCCATGACCAAAGTGACTAAACGAAAAGTCGACCCTGCTTTTGAGATCCACCTTGCACTTTACCAAGCATTAACCGGCCCTGAAGAAAGCCAAAAGGCTTACAAACAAGTCGATAAAGACTTCTTCGACCTTATCATTATTGACGAGTGCCATCGTGGCAGTGCGAGTGAAGACAGCGCATGGCGCGAAATACTAGAATACTTTAGCGCAGCGACTCAAGTTGGCTTAACTGCAACACCCAAAGAAACTGAAGAAGTATCGAACATCGACTACTTTGGTGAGCCGGTATACACCTATTCACTTAAAGAAGGCATTGAAGATGGCTTCTTAGCACCTTATAAAGTAGTACGTGTTGATATTGATGTTGATTTACAAGGCTGGCGTCCCACAAAAGGGCAAATTGATAAACAAGGTGAACTCATTGATGATCGCATTTACAACCAAAAAGACTTTGATCGCACCTTAGTCATCGACGAACGTACAACGCTGGTGGCACAAACCATTACCAGTTATTTAGAACGCACTGATCCAATGGCTAAAACCATCGTCTTTTGTAACGATATTGATCACGCTGACCGTATGCGCCGCGCCTTGGTTAACTTAAACCCTAAACAAGTCGCTAAAAATGAAAAGTACGTGATGAAAATAACCGGTGATGACGAAATAGGCAAAGCGCAGTTAGACAACTTTATTAATCCGAAAAAAGCTTATCCGGTTATTGCCACTACCTCTGAATTAATGAGCACGGGTGTTGATGCTAAAACCTGTAAACTCGTTGTGCTTGATCAAAACATTCAATCGATGACCAAGTTCAAACAAATCATTGGTCGCGGTACTCGTATTGACGACAGATATAATAAGCTTTGGTTTACCATTCTCGACTTCAAAAAAGCAACAGAGCTGTTCGCCGATGAAAAGTTTGATGGCGAAGCCGTTAAAGTAATGGTGTCTAAACCTGAAGATATTATTGACGATGAAAACGATTCATTTATTGATGAACTTACTGGTGATGATGAACAAGTAGACCCAAATGAAGCCGCTAATAATACAGTTACCGAACCAGAACAAGACTATGAAACTGGTGATAACCAAGGTGACGGCGAAATTAATAGCGATTGGGGCGAAGATGAAGACGAAAAACGTTTTATCAAATTCCTAGTTTCAGGCGTTAAAGTTAAAAAAATGGCTGAGCGTGTGCAGTATTACGACACCGACGGCAAACTTGTTACCGAGTCGTTCAAAGACTACACCCGTAAAACTATTCAAAAGCAATTTACCTCACTTGATGACTTTACCCGTAAGTGGAATGCTAGCGAACGTAAACAAACCATTATTGATGAATTAGCCAACGAAGGTGTTATTTGGCAAGCACTAGAAGACGATATAAGCAAAGACCTCGACCCGTTTGACCTGATATGTCATGTTGCCTTTGACCAACCACCATTAACGCGTAAAGAGCGTGCTAATAACGTTAAAAAACGTAATTACTTTACTAAATACTCTGAGCAAGCACAAACAGTACTCAATGCCCTGCTTGATAAATATGCCGATGCAGGCGTAACCGAGATAGAAAGTATTCATGTGCTTAAAGTTCAGCCATTTGATCAAATGGGCAAGCCTATGGAGATAGCAAAGCAAGCCTTCGGTAACAGAAAAGGATATGATCAAGCGATTACCGAGTTAGAAACCGAGTTATATTCTAATAAGGTTGGTTAATGACGCCTTCACAAGCAATAAATGCAATTAAGAAGAGTTTAAAAGCATTAGTTGACCCTAAAATAACTAAGGCTGATAAAACCGTTATTTGGCAGCATTTTGAAAATAGCTGTGCTTATTGTGGTAGTAGCTTAAACCCTAATGAACGTAAAGCACATATTGACCACGTAATACCAGAATCTGAGGGTGGAAGTAACCGCCTTTGCAATCTCATTTTAACTTGCCCAACATGCAATGGTGATGAAAAACGTGAAATGCCTTGGGAAGAATTCCTAGCAACTAAGTATGATGCTAAATCGAAAAAATATAAACGGCGTTACGATAAAATAATATCCTGGTTTGAGCTACATTCAGGCTCACCAACAATAACAAACGAACAGCAAGAGCAGTTACAAAGTGCTTTTGATAAAATAAATGCTTGTTACTCCCTAGTGGTTGTGCAAATTAAACAAACAAATTTAAAATAAGAGAAGTCCATGTCGGTCAGTTCAGTAATCAAATCCATTCAAGATATTATGCGTAAAGATGCCGGTGTAGACGGCGATGCCCAACGATTAGGGCAAATGTCTTGGTTACTTTTCCTTAAAATATTTGATGCACAAGAAGAAGCCTTAGAGTTTGAACTTGAAAACTATCAAGAGCCAATACCAACACAGTATTTATGGCGTAACTGGGCACAAGACAATGAAGGCATCACCGGTGACGAATTATTAGAATTTGTTAACGACCAACTGTTTACCGATCTTAAAAACTTAACCGCACCAATAAACCTTAATCCACGTGGTTATGTAGTGCGAGAAGCCTTTAGCGATGCTTTTAACTACATGAAAAACGGCACGCTATTACGCCAAGTGATCAACAAGCTAAATGAAATTGATTTTACTGATTCAAAAGAGCGTCACCTGTTTGGTGATTTATACGAACAAATATTAAAAGACTTACAAAGCGCCGGTAACGCAGGTGAGTTCTATACTCCACGTGCCATCACCCGCTTTATTGTTGACCGAGTCGACCCTAAACTAGGCGAAAGTATAATGGACCCAGCATGCGGCACCGGCGGCTTTTTAGCTTGTTCGTTTGACCATGTTAAAAACAACTATGTAAAAACAGCGACCGATCACCAAACCCTACAAAAACAAATTCATGGTGTTGAGAAAAAGCAATTACCACATCTTTTATGTACTACCAATATGCTATTACACGGCATAGAAGTACCCGTACAAGTTAAACATGGCAATACCTTAAACAAGCCGCTTTCAAGCTGGGATGAAGAGTTAGACGTTATTATCACTAACCCCCCATTTGGCGGTACAGAAGAAGACGGTATTGAAAAGAACTTTCCAACTGAAACCCGTACCCGTGAAACAGCTGATTTGTTTCTACAGTTGATAATTGAGATATTGAAAGATGGCGGCCGAGCCGCAGTTGTTTTGCCTGACGGCACATTGTTTGGTGAAGGTGTAAAAACTAAAATTAAAAAGTTATTAACCGAAGAATGCAACCTACACACCATAATACGTTTACCTAACGGTGTGTTTAATCCATACACGGGTATTAAAACCAACATACTGTTCTTCACTAAAGGTCAGCCAACCCAAAAAGTGTGGTTTTACGAACACCCGTATCCAGCAGGAGTTAAGAACTACAACAAAACTAAACCAATGAAATTTGAAGAATTTCAAACTGAAATAGACTGGTGGGGAACAGAGAAAGACGGTTTTTCTTCACGCGTTGAAACCGAACAAGCATGGCAAGTAAGCATTGACGATATAATTGCTCGTAACTTCAATCTTGATATTAAAAACCCGCACGTTGGTGAAGTGATCAGTCACGATCCACAAGAGTTATTAAGCGACTACGCCAAACAGCAAGACGATATTCAAGTTTTGCGCGGCCAACTTAAAAGTATCTTGTCTGCGGCACTTGCCAGTGACGGTAAATAATCATGGCAGATATAAACAACCTTATTACCGACAACATTGATGTCTGGACCAGTGCGATTAAAAGTCGCAAGTCACAAGGGCGGGGGACAAGCAATAAAACTGAACTTACGGGTATTAAAAAACTACGTGAGCTTATTTTGGAACTTGCCGTTCGCGGTAAACTTGTACCACAAGATGAGAGTGCTGAGCCAGCTAGTGTTTTACTGGAAAAAATAACCAAAGAAATAGATCAACTGATTGAAAGTAAAAAGTTAAAAAAACCAAAGTCGTTACCCCCTATAACAGATAACTTAAAACCATATGATTTACCTTCAGGTTGGAGTTATTCTCGGCTTGGTGATTTTGTATCAATAATCCGCGGCATAACCTTTCCTGCAAGTGAAAAGTATCATGAGCCTTCTGAAGGAAGGGTTGCGTGCCTTAGGACTGCAAACGTTCAACATCATATTGATTGGGACGATTTATTATATGTAAATAACGGGTTTATTAAACGAGAAGAACAATATTTAGTTAAAGGCGATATTGTTATGTCTATGGCTAATAGCCGCGAACTTGTAGGTAAAGTTTCATTTACAAAAGCCATTCCGACAGGAGAAGCCTCTTTTGGAGGTTTTCTTAGTGTTATTAGACCTTATAAATTAAGTGCTGGCTTTTTAATGTGTGTACTTCGCTCTCCTCATATTAAAAATAGTTTAATTGGTAATGCAAGCCAAACTACAAATATTGCTAATATATCGTTAGAAAAGTTGAATCCGTTACTTGTAGCTTTACCACCACTAGCCGAACAACATCGCATAGTCACTAAAGTCGATGAACTGATGGCGTTGTGTGATCAGTTAGAGCAACAAACAGAACAAAGCCAAATCGCCCACCAAACTTTAGTGGAAGTGCTGTTAAATGCGCTATTTCTTTCTACTACGGAAGGTAATACTGAAAATAACACAGAAGTTAATGATCAAGAACAATTCCAACAAAACTGGCAACGCATCGCCAACCACTTTGACGTACTTTTCACCACCGAAGCCAGCATAGACCAACTAAAGAAAACCATCTTACAACTCGCAGTAATGGGTAAACTCGTCCCACAAAACCCAAGTGACGAACCTGCATTCGAGTTAATCAAAAAAGATAAATATGAAATAAACGAAGATATCGTTAAATTCAGATCATTGCCTAGTGGCTGGGTTTGGACTGCGTTAGGTAACTTTGCTACCTGTGAACGTGGTCGATTTTCGATTCGACCAAGAAACGATCCTTCATGTTATGACGGAGAGCATCCTTTTATTCAGATCGGCGACTTACCGAAATTTGGTGGTGTGATTGATTGTCATAGGCAAACATTAAACGAAAAGGGCCTGACTGTTAGTAAGAGGTTTCCTGAGAATACTGTAGTCATTGCGATTGTGGGAGCGACAATTGGTAATACCGGTATGCTAGGTTATGACATGTGCTTCCCGGATAGTATGGTGGGTATCAACACAGGTACGAGAATTGGAAATAGTTATTTGGAATTGTATTTAAGATCATTGAAGGACAAGATTAGAAGTGTTGCTTACTCGGGCGGAGGACAGCCAAACATAAAACTTCAAATATTGAACCCCCTGCCAATCTTAGTTCCACCATCAGGCGAACAACATCGCATAGTTACTAAAGTAGATGAACTGATGACATTATGTGACCAACTAAAAGCCCGAATAGCCGACGCTCAAACCACCCAACTACACCTAGCTGATGCCGTTGTTGAGCAGGCATTAAATTAATGGACTGTTAAATATGTTAATTAAAAAAAATACCTCTGTTGAAGATGTTGAACGCTATTATTCAGAAGTAAAAGCGACAACAGATCGCATTGAGATTGTTAATGGCTTTAAAAGTCTTCGTATTGGTTTGATTCCACGATTAGCTCAATTCTTCATTACGTTAGCCAAAAAAACTGAAATAGTATTTCAGTTTAGTTGGGTAAAATTAAATGATGATGTTACCCAAGAGAACATTGTTAATGATGCTATTTGTATCTCCGCCATTCTGATGTCTGATCAAGTTTATGGTGAAAAGGGGCAACCTCTTAAGAAGCTACTTAATGAACGATTGGTGAACCGTTTTGAACAACCAATTTTTAAAAATGGCAGACAAATTCAGATGATGGCTGTTGATCATTCTATTGAAAAATTTGCTAACCCTGAATGTTTTTATTTACCTACAGCAAGTGGCTTTATCAATAGAGACGCTACTTATTATTACGAGTTACTGACAAGTTACTTTAAAGAGGTGAATAGAACTGCTGACTTTAAAGTAACTGATTTTGATGGACTTAGTGAGCTGCTAGCAGAGCTTATAGACAACACTGACCAACATGGTAAGTCTGACTTTAATCAAGGCATTATTGATAAATCAGTCCGGTCTGTTGTGCTAACAAGCCACCTTCTAAAAAGGGGGGAAGATATTAGTAATTCCTGTGGTGAAAATAATCCTATAGCTGACTATATCAATGCAGTAAAAAGTAAGAATAGTTCTTTACACTTACTCGAAATATCCATTTTTGATAGTGGTCCAGGAATTTATAAAAGTTTTGAAAAAGATAAAGAGCATTCAACTATTAATGATGAAGCTGATGTTTTATTTAACAGTTTTTTAAATGGTGTTACCTCAAAAGTTAACGGTATAGGTGTTGGCCGTGGATTGAATAAAGCTAGGCTGATATTAAATCAACGCAATGGTTTTATTGCTATTCGTAGTGGCCGTTTGTCTGTTTACCGTGATTACAAAGCAGCCCCTTTAGCTGATTTAATAAATTTAGACTCTCCCGATATTGAATTTTTTGATGAAACGACTCGTCAGAGTGATGAGTATTCAGAAATGACCAATGTTGAAGGGGTTAGCTACACAATATTGGTGCCATTACGATGAATTCATTTTATTTATACAAAACAGATGTTACTAGCCAGCATCAAAATATTTTAGTTTGTTATATTGCAAGCCTAGGCTTTGACTTTAATAAATTTTCAGAAGTAATAAAACACGCTGTTCAGGGGTCTCCTTTTTCTAAAGAGTTGGTCATCATTTCCGCGGGATATAATAAAGACGAAATTAATGAAAAATTAATCAACAATAATGATGCGATAATTAAATTAAAAAATAATATTAATAATTATCAAATTCTTAATATACACCTAGGGTTAATCAAGCGTGATGGAGATGTACTTTTTAACGAAAATATAGACCCTTTATGTGGCGCTAATTTTAGCTTAAAGCAATTCTTTCCTAAGCTTATTGAACAAGGGTTCATTAATATAATTAAAAGTCGTAATTTAGTGATGGAGTCATCCGCTAATTATCACTTTGTGAAGCCTTCTGGCAAACACACTAATAGGTTTATAAAAGCGTCAAATGTAATGGAAAACGGTGCTGAGATTTCCTTTTTGGCGATAAACTTGCTGTCATTTATTAAAAACAAAATAGATAAAATATATACCGATACAGCAGGAATATTCCCGGTGGCCTACGAGCTCTTAACTATTATGCGGCGATTTAACAATGATAAGTGTTGTGGCTTTATTGATTCATTTGGAGGTTATCAGGGTTTAAATGAATACCATTTTTCAGGGAGTGAGAATTCTTTAGTTTTGATCTCTGCATCCACTAGTGATGATTTAGCAAATGAATTACGGAAAAAAGTGGGATTAAAACAGGCAAAAATATTATCTCTTTTCTCATCGAATTCTAATGCTGATATTGAATCAACTCTTGTGAGTTTTAAGCATTACTTTGATCAAACACACAACTCGCTATTTACTGATTTTAAGTCACATAAAGGCCATAGTTGTGAACTTTGTATTTACGAAAAATCGATACCATTATCATTATCTAACAGTCAGTTTGTTTTTGAGGCTCCTAAAACTGAACTGTATTTACCTGTGGCTACTGATTCTAATAAAAAACTGAAAGACCTTATTCATAATTATAAAGCTGATGAGGTGTTCAAGTGCTTATTTGATGGATTAGATGGCAAGACAGAACCAGTTCCTGAATATTTCATAGATGTTAGTAAATTAGTTAAAGACAATGGAGCTTTTCAAGAAAAGATCAAAAACTTGGTTATTCGAAACTTCCCTTTAAGTGCCGACCTAATCGTTCATGCTAATGATCAAGGAGCTAAGGATGTTGCCAAATATATACAGTCAGAGGTTAAAAGCTTAGGCAAGAAAATTGATATAACGCCTATTAAAGATGTTAAAAATAATCCTCCCAAAGGCGGTATTGTTGTTGTTGCTGGCTCTATTCAGTCGGGAAAATCTTTACTCGATATCAGTAGAACATTACGAGACTATAAAACACTACCTATTACATATATTGTTGGTTTTGCTAAATATAATGACCCAGCAAGTTACAGTAAATTAAAAAATGATTTGCAATACAATAATGGCAACCCTAAGTTAGACCGGCATCAATTTATAGCCGTTGATGAAATGATGCTCCCTATTAATGAGCATCGTATAAATGCTTGGGATCGAGAGCTAGAATTACTGAAAAAGCTAATGGCATTACCATTAAAACCTTGTGAAGCTCTTGATATTATAAAAGAGAGGGATAGCTTACTACGTAAGGCAACTGATAAACAAAATGAAGGCTTAGGCGAACACTTATTCTTAATGCGAGCTAATAAGAGCCATATGGTTTTAGGCCCGACATTTGCTTTTTGGAGTGATAAAGATAACCAAAATGCATTTCACCATCAGGCTACTGTTTATTATACATTATCGTCAGTTTTACAAAGTTTAAGGTATAAAAGGCTAGGAAAAAATACGATACCTTTAGGTGATGGATATGTTGTTAAGCAGCTAAATCCTTTACTGTTTGATCGATTTAATGAGGGAATTATTCAAGCATCAGTATTAAGGTCAGCTAAACCTAGAGAGTTAGATTATAGTGCTGATGATGCCAGTAGTGCAATTGTTGGCTCTTTGATATTAAAGATGCTTAATGAACCAAATGAAGATACCTCAGAAGCATTACCTGAGTTTTTATTAGCTTTATGTACTGAAAAACTTCAAATAAAGAAAGATCATATTCGTGATTTTTTAAAGGTTACGATTAATAAAGATACTTTCCCGTTAGCTTGGTTGTTATTAGAATACACCAAAAGTTATTTATTAGACTATGAAATACCAAGTGAAGTTAAAAGTACGGGTAGCATCCCATTTTAATTAATACGAGTTTTTTAAAGGATTAACAAATGAGCTTACACACTAATTTAGCTGGCCGTTTACGCAATACTTCATTACCTAAAAGCAACGGCTTAATGCCAGTGTTTGAAGCTATTGTAAACTCAATTCACTCTATTGAAGAAAGAGGGAATTTAGATGGCGATGGCTTTATTACTTTAAAAATACACCGTTCTACTGATCAAACCTTAGATCTTGATACCAAAGCAACCAGCCCTATTACAGGTTTTACTATCATAGACAATGGTTGTGGATTTAATGACGTTAATTTCAATTCATTTGAAACTTTAGACTCAGATCACAAAATTGATAAAGGGTGTAGAGGCGTTGGCCGTTTATTATGGCTAAAAGTTTTTGATAGCATAAGTATTACTAGTTCTTATTTACAATATAGTGAATATAACGAACGTTCATTTAATTTTAACGATAAATTTGGTGTACATAATAGCAAAATACAGCAGGCTGAAACGTCAGAATCAGGAACGCATATAATTTTAAATGGGTTTGAAAAATCTTATCAAAAAGCAGTTCCAACAAAAGCGGAATCTATTGCTAATCAGCTTTTAGAACATTGTTTATGGTATTTTGTAAGAGCTGAGGGCGCTCCAAACATTGTAGTTGAAGATGATAGCCAAGCTTTAAATTTACATACTTTATATGATGAACACATGCATGCCAGCGCCCATAATGAATCTATTAAAATTATGGGTCATGATTTTGAGTTAACTCACATAAAATTTAGAGCATCTGTAAATAAAAAACATCAATTGGCATTGTGTGCTGCAAACCGCTTAGTTAAGGAAGAAAATATACAGGGTAAAATTCCTGGCCTCTATGGAAAAATTGCTGATTCATCAGGTGAGTTCACTTATACCTGCTATGTGGCTTCAAGTTATTTAGATAAACATGTTCGAAGTGAGCGGACATCATTCGATATTGCTGATAACTTTGATGGTATGTTTGCAGAAACCGAGATTAGTATAAAAGTTATACGTGAAGCTGTATTGGAAAAAACCAGAGAATATTTAAAAGATGTTTTGTCATTAAATATAGCTTCAGGTAAAGAGCGAGTTGATAATTTTATTGCACATCAAGCACCAAGATATCGCCCTATTATAAATTATATTAATGAGGTCGACCTCATTGTAGATCCAGACAAATCAGATAAAGATTTAGAATTACACCTTCATTCTCAGTGGTATGAGGTAGAGCGTCAATTATTGAATGAGGGGCATCATATTATGCAACCTCAGAATAATGAACCTGAAGACGAGTACAGTACACGTTTACAACGTTACTTAAGTAAAGCGAAGGATATTAAAGAGTCAGATCTTGTTAATTATGTATTTCATCGCAAAGTAATTATCGACCTGTTACAAAAAGCTATAGAGCGTTTACCCGATGATAAATATGTAACAGAAAATATTATTCATGAATTAATAATGCCCATGGGGAAAGATTCATCGGAAGTGTTTTTAGACTCTTGCAACTTATGGTTGATAGATGAACGGCTCGCTTTTCATAATTACTTGGGATCAGATAAAACATTAAGATCAATGCCAATCACTGAAGATTCATCTACTAAAGAACCTGATTTACTAAGCCTGAAACTATTCGATAATCCTTTGTTGATTAATGAGTCATCATCATTTCCTTTAGCATCCATTACCGTCATAGAAATAAAGCGCCCGATGAGAAATGATATGAAGGAAGGGGAAGATAAAAACCCTATTGAGCAATCATTAGGTTATTTAAATAGGGTAAGAGAAGGTAAAGCAAAAACCAAATCCGGTCTATTAATCCCAGAGTCTAAAACTATCCCCGGTTATTGCTATGTTTTATGTGATTTAACAGAAAAGATGGTTGAACGCTGCAAACTTGCCGGCTTAACAATTACTGCTGATGGTATGGGTTACTTTGGCTATAACAAAAATTTTGAAGCCTATATAGAGGTGATTTCATTTAACCAATTAGTTAAAGCGGCAAAAGAAAGAAATAGAGCCTTTTTTGATAAACTAGGATTGCCTTGTAATTAGGGTTACATCGTAATTAAGCAAGATATCATTGCTTATATCTCAGTAGGAAATTATCTTTGTATGTAAAAAATCATCTCCCTTAGAGTAAGCAATTACCTGCTCATTAAAAAGAGTAAATCATGGAAGAACTATTAGAAAAAACAGAAGCACTAAATAGTGAGTTTAGCCGTATTTTTGATTATGGACCTGCTGATGAGAGTAAGCGCGTTATTGCTAGTTGGTTTATGTGTTCTGTTGCGCTCGAGCATAGTGTTAGTCTCCGACAACTTGTTCTTAACGGTAACTACACTTCGGCAATTTGTATTATGCGTTATTAGGCGACAATTAGCTTGGCCGGCTCGCGACAATTAACTTGACCGGTTTT
>JASDWX010000076.1:50509-60188 GCA_041890515.1 Alteromonadaceae bacterium | reverse complement strand
GATCACTACTATGATAGGTCAAGTGAGTGTTCAATTAGTAGGAATAGGTTCAGTTATTATCTATACCGCTATTATGTCGTACCTCTTATTCAAGCTTGTTGCCGTTATGACAGATGGCTTAAGGGTTGATAAAGAACAAGAAATTACAGGTCTTGATTTAATAGAACACGATGAGTCAGGCTATAATTTGTAATTAAAGTAAGTAATATTTATATAAAAAATTGAAAAGGCTTTTATTAAAATAAAAGCCTTTTTGTTATGTTATTTACATAAGCGTTATTTTTTCAATAAAAGCGACTTTTTTCACTACATAATCAATTGATTTTTGTGTAAAATCACCCACTATTATATTAATACCATCAGTCTAGCCAAAACCTTCAAATTAAATGAAAGGTTTAGAGCCGCTTTAGAGGAACTCATGAATTTAGACGATATTATATTGCAAGCAGAACAAGCTATTTCTGCAGCAACAGATCCAGTAGAACTTGATCAAGTTCGCGTTAATTTTTTAGGTAAGAAAGGTTTGTTCACTGAGCAAATGAAAGGTTTAAGTAAATTACCTAAAGAAGAAAAGCCTAAAGCAGGGCAAGTGATCAATATTGCTAAACAGCAAGTACAAAAATTATTGACTGAACGTGGTGAATTGCTGCGCGCAGAAGTTATTGCTGAGCAGTTAGCGGCTGAATCTATTGATGTTACTTTACCAGGTCGTAGTAATGATTTAGGGGGACTTCACCCAGTTACACGGACTATTGAACGTATAGAAAGCTTTTTTGGCGACTTAGGTTTTGAAGTAAAAGAAGGCCCTGAAGTTGAAGATGACTTTCATAATTTTGATGCATTGAATATTCCAGAGCATCATCCTGCACGTCAAGATCATGATACTTTTTACTTTAATCCCAAGTTGGTATTACGTACGCAAACGTCGGGTGTACAAATTCGCACCATGGAAAAAGAACAACCACCATTGCGTATTATCTCTCCGGGAAAGGTTTATCGTAATGATTACGATCAAACGCATACACCAATGTTCCACCAAGTTGAAGGTTTGATGGTCGACAAAGATGTAAGCTTTACTCATCTTAAAGGTATTTTACACGACTTCTTGCATCACTTTTTTGAAGAAGAAGTTGAAATCCGTTTTCGTCCTTCATATTTCCCATTTACAGAACCTTCTGCAGAAGTAGATATTATGGGTAAAAATGGGAAGTGGTTAGAAGTTTTAGGTTGTGGCATGGTGCATCCTAACGTTTTAAAATCAGTAGGCATTGATCCTGAAGTTTATACCGGTTTTGCTTTTGGTATGGGCGTTGAACGTTTAACAATGTTGCGCTACGGCGTAAATGACTTACGTTCATTCTTCGAAAATGATCTTCGCTTCTTAAAACAGTTCAAGTAGGAAAGCCAACAATGAAATTTAGTGAATCGTGGTTACGTGAGTGGGTTAATCCTGCTATATCTTCTGATGAGTTATCTCATCAAATTACTATGGCTGGTTTAGAAGTTGATGCTGTAGAACCTGTCGCAGGTGAATTTACTGGTGTATTAATTGGAGAAGTTGTTGAATGTGGACCACATCCAGATGCTGATAAATTACAAGTAACAAAAATAAATTTAGGAAGCGAATTTAACGATGGCGAATTAGTCGACATCGTTTGTGGCGCTAAAAATTGTCGCTTAGGACTTAAAGTAGCTGTAGCAACCGTTGGTGCAATTTTACCTGGTGACTTTAAAATTAAAAAAGCTAAATTACGTGGCGTACCTTCACATGGTATGTTGTGTAGTGAGTCAGAAATTGGTTTGTCTGATAGTTCTGAAGGAATAATGGAACTTGCACAAGACGCACCAATAGGCTCGTGCGTACGTGAATACTTAGACTTAAACGACGTGACTATAGATGTTGATTTAACGGCAAACCGAGGTGATTGTTTAGGCCTTAAAGGTTTAGCACGTGAAGTAGGCGTTTTAAATAATGTAAACATTACCGAACCAGAAATTGTTAATGTTGTACCTACAATAGATGATGTTCGTGAAATTACTTTATCAGCACCTAAAGCTTGTCCTCGTTATTTAGGTCGAATTATTAAAAATATAGACATAACGGCAAAATCACCGTTATGGATGGTAGAGAAGCTACGTCGTTGTGGTACGCGTTCAATTGACCCTGTTGTTGATGTAACCAACTACGTGTTACTTGAACAAGGACACCCAATGCATGCGTTTGATTTGTCAAAATTAGACGGCAACATTAACGTTCGCTATGCAACATCAGGTGAAAAATTAGTATTGCTTGATGGTAATGAAGTGACGCTTTCAACAGAAACGCTAGTGATTGCTGATGAAACAAAAGCTTTAGCAATGGCGGGCATCTTTGGCGGAAAAGAGTCAGGTGTTAAATCGGATGAAGAAGAAAAATCAACAGATATTTTCTTAGAAAGTGCCTTTTTCGCACCGTTAGCTATTTTAGGAAAAGCGCGCCAATACGGCTTACACACTGATTCATCACATCGTTATGAACGTGGTATAGATCCAGAATTGCAGCGTAATGCTATGGAACGAGCTACGACCTTGTTACTTGAGATTGTGGGCGGTGAAGCAGGTCCTATCGTAGAAGCATTCAGCTCTGATGACTTACCAAAAGAAAAAACGATAACGTTACGTAGAGAAAAACTTGATGGACGTATTGGTCATCATATTAATGATGATACCGTTAATGAAATTTTATCACGTCTAGGTTTTGATGTTTCGTTTGAAAATTCTGTATCAGAAAGAATCTGGACGGTGGTAGTACCGGCATATCGATTTGATATTAAAGTTGAAGTGGATTTAATTGAAGAAGTTGCAAGGATCTTTGGCTATAACAATATTCCGAATATTTCACCAAAAGCCACATTGGCGATGCGTGAACAAAAAGAAAAACTCATTCCGTTAAAACGTTTACGTAATGTAATGGTTAACCGTGGATATCAAGAAGCGATAACCTATAGTTTTGTTGACCCAAAAGTACAAGCAATAATTCATCCTGAGCAAGCAGTGATGACCTTACCACATCCCATTTCTTCAGAGATGTCGGTAATGCGTTTAAGTATGTGGACAGGTTTATTGCAATCGGTTATTTATAATCAGAATCGTCAACAATCTCGCATTCGTTTATTTGAAACAGGTTTACGTTTTGTTCCTGATGAAGCAGCAGAAAATGGCGTGCGTCAAGAACAAATGTTTGCTGGTGTCGTTACGGGACAGCGCAACGAAGAACATTGGGATATGGAAAAGGCAGCAACTGATTTTTTCGACATTAAATCAGACGTTGAAGCCTTACTAGGCTTAACTTCAGATACATCGTCATATGAATTTTCAAAAGACGAAATAGCAGCGCTTCATCCAGGACAAACAGCCGCGATTCATAAAAATGGCGTGTTAGTTGGGCATGTTGGTACCTTACATCCTGAATTAGAAAGAAAATTAGGGTTAAATGGTCGAACATTTATTTTTGAACTATTATTGACTGAAATTTCAACACAACGAATCCCTGAAGCTGGTGATATATCTCGCTTTCCGGCGAATAGACGTGACATAGCAGTGATAGTAGAAGAGAAAATAAATGCAAAAAATGTCTTACAACTTATTGAAAAGGTTGGCGGAAATTATTTAGTTGATCTAAACTTGTTTGATGTATACCGAGGAAATGGTATCGATGAAGGGTTTAAGAGCTTAGCGATAGCGATGACTTTACAGGATTGTGATAAAACCCTTGAAGAAAAAGATATTAATGAAGTCGTTGAACGTGTCGTAGACACATTAGAAACTGAGCTAAATGCATCACTGAGGAATTAGTTAATGGCGCTTACGAAAGCAGAAGTAGCAGAACATTTATTTGAGAAAGTTGGGCTGAGCAAACGCGACGCAAAGGATATGGTCGAAGTGTTTTTTGAAGAAATACGCGAAACTTTGGAAAGTGGCGAACAAGTAAAGCTTTCTGGTTTTGGTAACTTCGATCTTCGTGTAAAAAGCGAACGTCCAGGCCGTAACCCTAAAACAGGTGAAGATATTCCAATTTCTGCCCGTAAAGTTGTTACTTTCCGTCCAGGACAAAAATTAAAAAGTCGCGTTGAAAACGGTAACGGCTGATTAATATAAATTTATATCATTGTTTTATCAGCATTTAATTATACTGATTGCATGCTTATTGGAGGTTGCTACGGCAACCTTTTTTATTGGCTTATTTTAAGTAATGGGTCATATTATCATTTATTTGAATGGAGGTCGGGCCATAGTTTTTTGCTTAATAATTTAAATAAATAGCTAGATATCTCCTTTATTAATAAACTCATCATTGCGATTATAGCCCCAGTTCCGATCGCATTTAATTCTAGTGGGATTGTAAGTGAAAAATCAATGAGTGTATCTCTGACAATTGTTCTATCAGCGTGAAGAATAAAGTTAACAACTTGTTCGGTGTATACGTTGTTCATTACGGCGTTAAGTTGTGTCTGTAAATAATCGACTCTTGATATTAATTGATTAATAAGCTCGGCGGTATTAACAATTGAAGGCTCTGAATTAGTTTGATATTTTATTATCATGGCTGATAGATCGCCCTGATAGTGTTGATCTGCGATAGTTTGAAATTGAACTAAATGTGATTCTGCTTCAGTTAAGTGTCCAGAAACGCGATGTTTATATTGAATAATAAAGGAAGGTAACTGCACAGCTAAAATAAATGTTATAGTAAAAAAGCAGCGATCAATCATATTATTAATGACTCTAAACATAGACAACTTATCGCTCAAATAGCTATTACTAATTAATAACAGTAGCATATATTTCTTTATCTTTTCTTTTAAATTTTATGGTTTGAAAATTGCATATTTATAGAATCGATTACGCATTGTAAGTAAATGTTGTAAACAGTCAAATTTTTGATGGTGGTATCAATTGTGGAAAATAATATAGATAACAATGAGCAACAAAAATTATCGTTGCACAAAATCAATGCTCAAAAAAATATGACCGATAATCATTTAGATGGACTGCGGAATTTCTTTGCCGTAAGTGCCCTTATTATTGCCACAAGTTTATTTTCTAATAGTGCTACTGCCTTAGAAATATCGGGTAATTATCACAAAGGTGATGAGGCTAAATCGACAGGTTATAGCTTTGCATTAGCTGATAGCTTTACTAAAGGTGGAAATATATATTGGACTGCTGGCTATAGTAGTTTAGATAAAGTAAAAGTAGAGTGGAACAATGATGAGTTGTTTTTCAAAATTGCTACGATTGATGCGCTTATAAGCTACCGTCATAAAATACAAAGCTATAATTCATTTTTTAAAAATCTTACTATTGAATACAAAGTAGGTGCTTCAATAGCGCTTACTGAAAATAAATTTACTTGGCCAGAAACCCCAGGTTTAGAAGAAGAAGTGCGATATTTTTCAGAAGAAAGTGACATCAGTCCGGTGATCGGTGTCGGTGCATATTATAAATTGAATCGAAATACATTTGTTAACATTGGCGTAAAATATCAGCCAAACTTCTCAGAATTCGGCGCTATTACATCCGCTTATGTTGGGATCAGTTATCGCTTTGGTCATGGTTTAGATCGCTAACCGAGTAATCATTTATTTAAAGCTGATTTACAGGCTTTACTAGAATGTTTTTAATATTTAAATATGTAATTAATCATGCTTGTCGTTAATTTGGCTGGGCTTTATTACTTTCATGAAGTAATGGCTTGCACTGGCAAGTTATAAATATATTGATATTGGTGGGAATATTTATGCCATTAAAAAATTGTTCAATCGCTCTTTTCTTGCTGTCCGTGATTATGGTCAACCCAACTGCATATGCAGCAGTGACACAATGTATTATTCCAACCCCACTTCTTGATGCCGATGGCGACGGTTATGACGACAACGTAGTTATTGACGGTGCTTATGACTTATTTCCTACCGATCCTACAGAATGGTATGACACTGATTTGAATGGGGTTGGTAATAATGAAGACCTTGATGATGATGGCGACGGTGTACCTGATGTTTCTGACAATAATCTTGATGGTGATGCGGTTATTGACTTTTATGATCCTGCTATTGAAAACTCATTCGAATGGTTAAACACCGACGGAGATACCCTTTGTAATAACGTGGATCTTGATGATGACGCTGACGGTGTTGTTGATGTCGTTGATGTTTATCCGCTTAATCCTGCAGAATCGGATGATACTGACAGCGATACTATCGGTAACAATGCTGATACCGATGATGATGGTGACGGCGTTATTGACCTATATGATGCTTTCCCACTTGATAACACTGAGCAGCTTGATACAGATTTAGACGGTATAGGTAATAACACTGATACCGATGATGATGGAGACACAATTTTAGATGTTGATGATGCTTTCCCGCTTGATAACACAGAGCAGTTTGATACAGACCGAGATGGCCTAGGTGATAATGCTGATAATGACAGTGATGGAGATGGTTACGCTAATAGTATTGATATCTTTCAAAAGGATCCTACTGAATGGTTTGATACCGATGGTGATGGGATAGGAGACAATACCGATACTGATGATGACACGCATGACGGAACGGGTGTGGGAGATGGTATCCCTGATGATAGCGATGACTTTCCTTTAGATGCCAGTGAATGGCTAGATACTGATAATGATGGTATTGGCGATAACGGAGATACAGATATTGATGGCGACGGCCACTTAAATGTGAATGATGCCTATCCTCTGGATTCTACCGAACACATAGATACAGACGGTGATAGTATAGGTAATAATGCTGATACCGATGACGATGGTGATAGCGTTTTAGACAG
The DNA here is from genome assembly GCA_041890515.1 of Alteromonadaceae bacterium. Taxonomy (GTDB): domain Bacteria; phylum Pseudomonadota; class Gammaproteobacteria; order Enterobacterales; family Alteromonadaceae; genus Colwellia_A. The sequence goes on along the minus strand of JASDWX010000076.1, from coordinate 53,354 downwards.
TAGCGACCCTTTTCCACTTGATGCAACAGAAGCGATAGATACTGACAGTGACGGCGTTGGTAACAACTCAGATTCAGATGACGATACCGACGGTGTTTTAGATGATATAAATGGTAACGGTATCATTGATGGTTTAGATGATGTTTTTCCCTTTGATGCGACTGAATTCATCGATACAGATGGTGATGGAGTTGGTAACAATTCAGACACAGATGATGACGGTGATGGCACCGCTGATGATGTAGATAATTTTCCCTTAGATTCAGGTGAATCAATAGATACAGATGGTGATGGAGTCGGTAATAACACTGACACTGATGATGATAATGATGGGTTGTTAGATATAAACGAAACGGTTGAAAACTCGATTTTACCACTAGAAACCACCGATACAGATGGAGATGGTATTGCTGATAATACAGATCTCGATGACGACACGCACGATGTTACAGGTGTTGGAGACGGTGTTCCTGATACGAGTGACCTTTTTCCATTTGATTCATCTGAATGGGAAGATACCGACGGAGATTTTATTGGTGATAATAGTGATCCAGATATTGATGGTGATGGTGTTGCAAATGCAGTAGATGCTGAACCGAAAGATCCTACAGCAACAACAGATACCGATAATGATGGTATTGCTAATATTTATGATACTGACGATGATGGCGATGGCGTAGCCGATAATATAGATTTATTTCCATTAAATTCTGCTGAAAGTATTGATACCGATGGCGATGGAGTCGGTAATGAAACTGATGCTGATGATGATAATGACGGTTTTGTTGATGGTTCAGATACTTTTCCATTAGATGTAAATGAGTATGTAGATACTGATGGGGATCTAATGGGCAACAATACTGATACAGACGATGATAACGATGGCATTATTGATTCATTGGATGCCTTTCCGTTAGATAGTTCTGAGACTATTGATACAGATGGCGATCTTGTTGGTAATAATAATGACAGTGATGATGACAATGACGGTTTTGTCGATATCATTGATGACTTTCCATTAGATTTCTCTGAGCAACTAGATACTGATAATGATGGTACAGGAAATAACGCTGATACGGATGATGATAATGATACCTATTTGGACAGTAATGACTTATATCCACTGGATGAGAATGAATGGATAGATTCAGATGGAGACGGAATTGGTGATAACGCGGATGCAGATGATGATAACGACAACATCATTGATATTGATGACGACTTCCCTTTAGATCCAGGAGAAACAATTGATACAGATGGCGATGGCATGGGTGATGTTCTTGATACTGACGATGACGATGACGGTTTTCTAGACAACGTTGATTCGTTTCCGCTTAACCCTTATGAATCTAAAGACTTCGATAATGATGGAGTAGGTGACAATGCGGACGGTGATGATGATAATGACGGTGTGCTTGATATCGATGATGCTTTTCCTTTTGATTTTATCGAGAGTGTGGATACAGACAACGATGGTATTGGTAATGTAAACGATATTGACGACGATAATGACGGTGTCCTTGATTATATTGACGCGCTCCCACTAGATGCTACAGAATCACTTGATTTTGATGAGGATGGATTGGGCAACAATGCAGATCCGGATGATGACAATGACGGTATGAGTGATGTATTTGAGCTTCTGTATGAATTTGATCCTTTTAATCCGACTGACGCATTACTTGATACAGATTCTGATGGCACAGTAAACGTCGATGAAGAACTGAATAATACTAATCCATTAATTGATGATTATGCGCCGGTAATTACAGTGCCTCAAGCGGTTCATCTTAACGCTGACCATACCTTTACTGCACTAACTAGGGAACAATTAGTTGAGCTAACAGCAGTATCTGTTGAAGACGGACGTGATGGGGTAAATTGTTGTGCATTAACGCCTGTTGGTTTTGAACAGGGGGAAAAATTTATTACCTCCGGTTTATACGATATTATTTGGCGAGCCATTGATGAAGCAGGCAATGTATCGACAATTGAGCAAGTACTTAATGTTTACCCATTAGTGAATTTTAGTGCCACACAAAAATTAGGTGAAGGTATTACCGCTAGGGTTGAGGTTGTTTTGTCAGGCGAAGCTCCTTATTATCCCTTTGAATTACCTTTTGCTATTTCAGGCAATGCAGATCCTCTTGATTATCAATTAGCAGATAATAAAATTGTGATTGATGAAGGAACATCAGGTTTTATTGAACTATTTATTAATACAGACTTTCAAGCTGAAAATGATGAAGAAATTATTATCAGCTTTGGCAGTGAAATAAATACAGGTGTGCAGAATTCGCATACTATTGTTATTACTGAAAGCAATATAGTGCCCACAACAGAACTGCGTATGACACAGCAAAATATTGCAGTGTCTAGTATCAGTAAAGATCAGGGTGAAGTGACGATTGAATTACAAGTGATAGATGGTAACCCGGACGATTTACATATCATTAATTGGGTATTACCTGATTACATCAACGCAGAAATAAGCGCAAATCAACGAGTCATTTATTTAACACCAGACAGCTTTAATTTACCGGATGAAATTCAAAGTTTAATTACAGTAGAAGTGAGTGTTACAGATAATGGAACCGGAGAATTATCACATACACATCGACTGAGCATCCCGGTTAATGACAAGCTTGCACGACTTGATGGCAGTGATACGGATAGTGATGGCATTGCCGATAATGTTGAAGGTTATGCTGATGATGATAACGATGGCGTACCTGCATTTCTTGATAACAACGATATCGCTTATTTACAGCCTTTACATGTAAATGCCGGTCAAACTAAGTTAATGGAAACTGAGCCAGGCCTGAAACTACGTTTAGGTCAATAT
>JASDWX010000076.1:48587-50499 GCA_041890515.1 Alteromonadaceae bacterium | reverse complement strand
AGATAACGATGTATGTCCAGCACCACAGAGTGAATTGTATCAAGCGGGTTTAACTAAAGGACATCAATGTGTACGTTTGTTTATTGAAGACGGTGGTGCAAATGACGCGGATGGACTTGTGAATGGTATTATTGACGATCCCGGTGGCATTGCTTTAGTGCCTAATTCTGAAGTTGCAAAAGAAACAGATCCAGAACAATCTAGTAGTGGCAGCATGTACTGGTTATTGCTTCTCGTTTTAGCGAGTTTACGATTTAAACACTATAGGCAAGGTCGTTTATAAAATTAGTCTCACAAACAAGTTAAGATTTATGTTTGTTCGCCCGCTATTTTCCTATAAAATAGCGGGAAATTTCCCTCCTCCAATAAATAATAAGTATTTTTATGTTTGAACTTAAATACCATACTCCAAAAGAATGGGCACAAGTTGCACTTGCTGATTTTAATGCCTTTTTACTTGACCATGCGACAGCGGAAAAAAAAGCGTCTGGTATGGCAATGTCAATGATCTCACATTACCCCGATAGAAAAAACATGGTTAAAGCGATGGCTGATTTAGCTATTGAAGAGCTTATTCATTTTAAACAAGTCTTAAAATTAATTAATGCGCGCGGAATTCAGCTTGGCGCAGACAGTAAAGACCCCTATATCACCCAAATTCGTAAAGCATTTCGTAATGGTACAGAAGTGTTTTTTATGGACAGATTAATTGTCGCAGGTGTTATTGAAGCCAGAGGTTATGAACGATTTTCTCTTATTGCAGAAGCACTTCCAGAAGGTAAAGATAAAGTGTTGTATGATGCAATTGCAAAATCTGAAGAAAAGCATAAAAATTTATTTATTGAACTTGCCTACGAATATTTTGATAAAGCGGAAGTTGATGCACGTTTAGAAGAAGTATTAACGTTAGAAGCTGAAATTTGTGCAAAACTCCCTTTTAGAGCTGCTTTGCATTAATGATACTGTCTTAAATAATTACTTAAACACTAAACGTTATGTCAAAAGCATTTAACCAATACTTTAATCATTATGCTGAAAGTGAAGTCGACGTATTAATACAATACGAATCGTTTTTACCAGATGAATTTTTCGTGGAAAATGTATTAGTTATTCCTGCCTATCAAGAAAAAAGCGCTTTTATCGAGCGCTTCATAGTCTCAACACTTTCAAATAAACCTGTACTTATGGTCGTTGTTATTAACGAGCCTATTGTTGAATGTAAATCCCCACTTTTAATTGAGCCAGTAAGAGATACTGTCGTTGAGCATTTTGATAGCATAGCTACACAGCCCCCTAATCAGCAAGAATTATTACACCAGTATTCGATATCTTGCGGTAGTCTATATTGGCAGCATGAAAACTTATCGTTAGTTAAGGTAGAAGATAGCCAAGCATGGTTATTAGTGGTTGACCGATTTACTCAAGCTATAGATAACGAAAAAGGAGTAGGGCTTGCACGTAAAATAGGCACAGATCTCAGTGCGTATTTAATTTCAATCAACAGGGTAAAACAGCAATGGATTTGCTCCAGTGATGCAGATGCACATTTACCTGACGATTATTTTAGTACCTTACTCACACGTGATAAAGAAAGTGTCGCTTGCTGTTTTAACTTTACGCACTGCAGTGATGACGAGAGTATTCATCAAGCAAATTTTCTTTATGAGACAGCATTACGTTATTATGTTGCGGGCTTACATTATGCTAATTCTCCTTATGCTTTTTTTACAATTGGAAGTATTTTAGCGTTTAAAGCTGAAGTTTATGTTCAAGCTCGTGGTTTTCCAAAGAGAAGCGCGGGAGAAGACTTTTATCTATTAAATAAATTAGCCAAGTTAGGTAATGTTGAGTTTATTGAAGATGTTATGATAACGCTTGAAGCGAGAACGTCTCAGAGAGTACCTTTTGGTAC
>JASDWX010000076.1:583-48577 GCA_041890515.1 Alteromonadaceae bacterium | reverse complement strand
TGGTACTGGGCCAGCGGTACAAAAAATACTTGATTTACAGCAGAGTAAACAAGATTACTGTTATTATCATCCTGAATTATTTACACTCTTAAAATCAACATTATCTTCCTTTTCGGCTCTATGGCACTACCGATCAGACTTAACATTATGGCTTCAACAATTGCCAATTAATGTTCACCAATCTCTCACTGAAATTGGCTTTGAAATTTTTGTTGAAAAGCAAAAGAATAATAGTGAAAAGCAATTCAATAAACAGCTAGTTGTTTGGTTTGATGCCTTTAAAACATTAAAGTTTATCCATAGCCTTCGCGCGAATCATTATCAAGACATCCCATTGTCAATCGCTTTGATAAAAGCCCCATTTACGCTTTAATAAAAGCAAAACTTAATGTTCTATCTTATTATCAAATTAAAAATTTAATTATTTATTAATATCCTCAAATTAAATAACAAATACGACATTATTAGTATATCTTTAAAGTAGCTGTATGTTTTATGTACACGTGAAGGTCATTCACTTTTTGGAGGATTTTATGGATGTTTTTACATGTAATCTCTATAAGTTAGGTTTTTTTTGTATTTTCGTTGTCATTATCAGCATGTCAAAGCACTAATAATTTCAATTATAAAAAAATTATAGTTGATGAAAGCATATATGTAGATGAACTTTTTCCTAATTACCAATCTGTAAAAATAGAAACACAGGAAGACATTTTTGCATTAGATGATCAAATGCGTTTAATGGTGAAAGAAAAGTTAATGACAGAGCCTGATATACAAAAGCGTTCAATGAGGTTACTCAAGCAGATATTTGACCAAACCAAGGTTGCATTAGCATATAACAGTACGGCTAACATTAGTGCTATTGAGGCATACCATAGCCAACAGGCAAACTGTTTGTCGTTGACTATTTTAGCTTATGCATTAGCCAAAGAAGCTAATTTAGATGTTGATTTTCAAAATGTAAAAATCCCTGAGTATTGGGTAAGAAACGGCTCATATAATATGCTTACTACGCATGTTAACTTGGTTATTACCAAATCTAAAATCCCATATGCACAAGTCGTTTTTGGCAGTAAAATATTGACTATTGATTTTGATCCTTTCGTTAATAAAAAATCATTTCCTAAAGCTATTATCAGTAAGTCTGAAGTACTATCAATGTTTTACAGTAATAAAGGTGCGCAAGCATTGGTCAATAAGCAAAATATTAAAGCCTACGCTTACTTAAAAGCTGCTACAAGATCCGCACCAAGCTTTAGCCCAGCCTGGGGGAACTTAGGTATATTGTACAGAGTGAATGGATATGTCGACTTAGCTAAAAAAAGTTATCGTCATGCTATAAAGGTTAACCCGGAAAACTATACGGCAATGTCTAATTTATCATTATTACTTGACGATAAAATAAGTAGAATAGAGTTAACAACGATACGAAAAATATTGAAAGGAGAGCGAGATAAAAATCCATATTATTTTGCACTACTTGCCGATGAAGCCTTTTATGAAGCTAATTATGAACAAGCGTTAATTTATTATCGTAAGGCAATAAAACTGAATAACCGTGTGCATGAATTTTATTTTGGACTAACAAAAGTTTACTACGCTTTGAATGAAAATAAAAAAGCCCAAAGCGCAATTTCTAAGGCTATTTCCTATAATAGAGTCAACAGTATTGACATCAGATATATAGCAAAATTAGATTTCTTAAAAGAGCTGGAGAAATCACATTAATAAATTATTAGTGTTGAATTTCTTTTCCTACATAATTGTCAACTCCTGCCATTATTTTTTTGAAGTAGAGGTTATCAATCTTGTGATTCATAAAGAGCAGCTACTGAAACATTTGTCATACTTCTCTTCAAACGAACTAGGTGGTCGTAAAATTGTAGTGAAGGCAATAAAATGTCGCAAAAATACATAATTAGCCAATTAGAAAATCCATCAATACTTCCCCTGAATAAAGAATATCAACATAATGTTATACTAGTTTTTACAGATTGAGATGAGTTAAACTACAGTGTAGCTAAATTCTTTATATATTTTGGAGTGGTTACTCATACCATCAATCATCAGTATAGAGATACCTTCAGTAATATTAATCATGATTTTTCATTTGACTACAAATGCGTTTAACCAGCAGTTGAATTTTTACTGATCAAAAAATATAAATACAAGTTAAAAAGTTATTAGTAATTACCTATAGTTTATCAATATATTTTATAGGATGAAAATTAGATGAGTTTATTTTAGTAAAGTATGAAACGTCATACCGCTAGCTTTTTAGACATATATAGAGCTCTAGCACTTATTTTCTTTCCAAATTATAGCAAAATAAGGTATGTTTACTTTAATGATATTTAATAAAATTTTAGCTTTTAATATATGTATACCACCTATATAGCAAGACAAGCGATATTTGATAGAAACCGTGTCACTATTGGCTACGAACTTTTATTTAGAGATAGCCCTGATAATAAATTTCCTGAGATTGATCCCGATGTAGCTAGCTCAAAATTGATCATTCAAAGTCACTTACAAGGTGACATACGTTCAATAAGCATGGGAAAGCTTGCTTTTATTAATTTTACTGAAAAATGTTTAGTTAATAAATATCCGCTAATGTTCGATAATGGCGCTATCATTATCGAGCTTGTTGGTCACAAATCCCCAACAGAGCGGTTACTTAAAATTGTTAAGTTTTATCACAGTAAAGGTTATAAAATTGCGCTGACTGAATATGATCTTGATGATAAATGGGATGTATTGTTCCCCTTTATCTCAATCATCAAAGTTGACATTGAAGTCATTAACCCTAAACGTTTACATAAAGTTATTGAACGTTTAAAAGATCATAATATTAAACTTGCAGCAGAAAAAGTTGAAACTAACTTTCAAGTTCAAGCGTTAGCCGAAGTCGGTTTTAACTATTACCAAGGCTATTTTTATCATGAACCTGAAGTTGTAGAAGGGCAAACACTTGCTCCTATAAAAACTCAAATGTTGAATCTTATTAGTGAAACATTCCATTCACCTTTAGATTACAACAAGATCGCTACTATTATTAGTCATGATGTCAATCTAACGTTAGGGTTGTTGAAAATGGTTAACAACGTTGCAACGGCAACACGCGTTGAAGTTATATCATTAAAACAAGCTGCCGCTTATTTAGGTGAAGATAAGTTAAAGCAATTTGTTACTATTCTTGCTCTCTCTAAACTGACAACAGATAAGACAGATGAGGTCTCTAAGCAAGCGCTGATAACAGCTAAGTTAATGACCGCTTTAGCTAAAGAAGGTGCGTTTAAAGAAATAAGTGACTTTGCTTTTATCACCGGTTTGTTAAGTGCTATTGAAGTTATTTTACGTATGCCAATTAATGAAATTATTAAAACTATGCCATTGGCTACTCCCATTGAAAACGCGCTGGTTGATCATTCAGGTTTACTTGGTGAACTACTTGATTTAACAACGAAATATATTACGGGTAATGGGGGAAATATAAATCAGATAATTGATATGTACTCACTTGATGCCACAGTTATTCAACGAGAGTTTATTGCTGCATGTAAATGGTGTAAAGAGCTGGATATATAAGATATTTAAATTAATCAATTTATATTTTAAATGACTATTCCTTTTATTGGGTATGGGTATTTTTTTGCGTGGTTAATGTTGGGCTGTTAATGCCAGAATATTCTCTTGAGCTAAAACTAGGCTCTCACTGACTTTTTCGTTATGTTGTATAGCAATAGCAAGAGGAACGTTAACTAATTGATTATTACGTTCTCCAATCATTACATTATTATTTCCCGCTATTAATTCCTGAACTGCAGATACACCCATTTTTGTTGCTAAAATTCGATCTTTAGCAACAGGAGACCCACCACGTTGAATATGACCTAAGATACAAGCGGTACAGTCAATATTTGACGTTTGCTTTAGTTGTTTTGCTAGTTCAGTGGATCCACCTCGCCAAAGATTTTCAGCTATAACGATAATATAACTAGCATGTCGATTTGCCTGTGCTTGGGTAATTTCTTTGGCTAAATGTACAAGCTTTTCTTGTTCGTCCACTTCAGAAAAATTTTCGAAGGATAATATTTGCTCAGCGGCAGAAGCAATACCTACATTAAAAGTGATATGCCCGCTATGTCTTCCCATTAACTCCACAATAAAAATACGTTCAAAAGCTTCCGCGGTATCTCGTATTTTATCAATAGCTTCAATACCAGTATTTACAGCAGTAGAAAAACCAATGGTAAAGTCCGTGCCGTCTATATCATTGTCAATGGTGCCAGGAATACCAATTAATTGGCCTGACCAATGTTTCTCTAAAGCAAGTAAACCGTTAAATGACCCATCGCCACCAATCACAATTAATGCGTCTACTTTTTCTTTGATAAGTGTTGCTGCAGCTGCCTTTAAACCTTGTTCGGTGAGCATAGCAGGGCAGCGGGCACTTTTTAAAATAGTACCACCTCTATGAATTATCCCGTTAACGCTCGCAGGGATAAGTTTTGTAGAGTTGTCGTCAATTAAACCGTTATAACCAGAATAAAAACCAAGCGTTTCTAACTTGTAGTGATGCGCAGCAAGAACAACTGAACGAATCGCTGCATTCATACCTGGAGCATCTCCACCACTGGTTAAAATGGCAATTTTTTTTATATTCATAATAATTCTATTGAACGTAATAGCGTTATAGTTATATTACGTAAATTTTTATCATCCGTCATTGCTTACTTTACGTTAGTTCTAAATATAAAAAAAGGCAGCTAAATAGCTACCTTTTTCAGTAAAAAAGTGGATGTTAGCTTAGGTGTTTCTTAGTGACGGTTAATACTTTTAATGTGTTTGTTGCGCCAACGGTTTCCATCATATCGCCATGCGTAAAAATAACTTTGTCATCAACTTGTAAATCGGATTTACTCAGTACTTGATTCAATACTTCATTCGTTAACTCTTCGTCTGAAAAGTTGGTTGAGTCAAACTCAACAGGATAAACACCACGGTAAATAGCGGTTTTATTTAATGTTTTATGATGACGAGATAAAGAATAAATTGGTAATCCAGAGGTTATACGAGACATGATTTTGCTTGTGTGTCCAGATTCTGTCAATGATATAATCGCTTTTACGCCTTCTAAATGATTAGCAGCATACATCGCAGACATAGCAATTGTTTCTGATATTTCTGTAAAAGTGAGTTCATTACGATGATTTGAAATATTCACTGAGCGATGTTCTTCAGCTCCGATACATACAGATGCCATCGCTTTTACTGTTTCTACAGGGTATTTACCTGCAGCCGTTTCAGCACTGAGCATTACAGCATCAGTACCATCAAGTACCGCGTTTGCAACATCCATAACTTCAGCACGTGTAGGCATTGGATTTTCAATCATGGTTTCCATCATTTGTGTTGCTGTAATTACAACACGGTTTAACTGACGGCTACGAGTGATTATATGTTTTTGTTTGCCGACTAATGCAGCATCTCCAATTTCAACACCTAAATCACCACGAGCAACCATAACTACGTCAGAGGCTAAAATAATGTCATCAAGAATTTTGTCATCATTTACTGCTTCTGCACGCTCAATTTTAGACACTAAACGAGCATCACAACCGGCTTCTTGTGCTAATAAACGTGCTTCTCGCATATCTGCTGCATCACGAGGAAAAGATACGGCTAAAAAGTCAACGTTAATTTTCGCTGCTAATTTAATATCTTCTTTATCTTTAGCGGTCAATGCCGGTGCAGTTAAGCCACCGCCTTGACGGTTAATGCCTTTATTATTTGATAAAGGGCCACCTACAGTAACTTGAGTGAAAACTGACTGTCCTTTTGTACTTAAAACTTCTAATTGTACACGACCATCGTCAAGTAAAAGAATATCGCCAGGAATAACATCCTGAGGTAATTTTTTGTAATCAATGCCTACCTTTTCTTGGCAACCTTCACCTTTTGCTAATTCTGCATCAAGTTCGAATTTATCACCAATAGCGAGTTTAATAGGACCATTTTTGAAAGTAGAAACACGAATTTTAGGACCTTGTAAGTCACCTAATATGCCAACATATACGCCTAGCTCTTTGGCAATTTCTCGAACGTTGTTTGCACGATCAATATGATCTTGTGGTATACCATGAGAAAAGTTTAACCTAACTACATTTACACCAGCGGCTAATACTTCTTTCAATACGGCTTTGTCATCAGTGGCTGGCCCTAAGGTCGCTACAATTTTCGTTCTTCTAGGCATCTTAATCCTTATTCTATTATTGTGTGATTATTGACGACGAACAGCCAGTGTTCGTCTATTCAATAATTACGGCTAATCTTTACGCTCAAAACGTGAGCTTCGTAAACTGTCTTTTACTTTCTTTAAATTATCTCTAAATTTCGTACCACGTCTTAAGGTAAAACCTGTAGCGAGCACATCAATTAGTGCAAGTTGAGCTATACGTGATGACATTGGCATATATAAATCTGTATCTTCTGCAACATCAACTGATAATACGATATTACATTCTTTTGCTAGGGGTGAGCCTTCCGTTGTAATACCTATAACAATTGCATCGTTCTCTTTTGCTAAACTTGCAACCTCTACAAGTGATTTTGTTCGGCCAGTATGCGAAATAACAACGACTACATCGCCTTGGCGGCTATTAATAGCACTCATACGTTGCATTAATATGTCATCAAAATAAACGACAGGCACATTGAAGCGGAAAAACTTATTTAATGCATCGTGAGCGACAACGGCTGAAGCACCTAACCCAAAAAATGATATTTTATTTGCTTGTGTTAACACATCAACGGCGCGGTTGATCACATTAGCATCTAAACTTTTACGGGCTAATTCAAGACTTGCCATCGTCGATTCAAAAATCTTATCTGTGTATTCATCTGCCGTATCGTTTTCATCAACATGGCGGTTAACATAAGGTGTACCGTTGGCTAAACTTTGTGCCAAGTGAAGTTTGAAATCAGGGTAACCCTTAGTATCTAAACGACGACAGAACCTATTTACAGTAGGCTCACTGATATTTGCTTGTTTAGCTAGCGCCGCGATACTGGCATGAATAACGGTGCCGGGCGAAGATAATATTACTTCTGCCACCTTACGTTCAGATTTACTGAAAGTATCTAACTCGTTGGCGATCTTTTCTAATATATTCATGAAGGTTAATCCTGCTTATTTACTATAATTGTAATTAATTTTCTGTCTAAATGACGAGAATAATGAAAACTTATTTCATAATTACAGCTAATATAAAACACTTTGGCAATTTTTAGCAAATATTTAATTCATGTTACACACTAAAACAAGTAACCATCAGCAGTTTTTTAGTGAAATCATATCCCAGACGCTTTATTTACCTATAATACCTAAAATGTAATTTAATTACAAAAAGTTCTTTACTGATGTGTTTATACCCGTTAAATTATGCTTAAATGTAGTTTAGTTACAATGTGTGAAGTATTTATTGTTATCGTAATTTTTAGCTATATTACGTATCAATAGAGAAAACCTTAATAAGAGATAATGTTATATGAAAAATTCTGATCTTCAGTCTGCCAGTGAAATAGTTATTTTTGGTGCACTCGGTGACTTGTCTCGTCGCAAATTATTACCTGCTATATATCAATTAGATCAAGCAGGCTTATTAAATACCGAAAGTCGAATTGTTTGTGCTGCTCGTCAAGAACATACCGCCGAAGAGTTAACCGCCTTTGTTGTTGAAAACTTAACTGAATTTGTTAAAGAAGATTTAGATAAAGACGTTTTATCACGTTTTACCGCTCGCTTGCTTTACCAGCAATTAGATTTTAAAGACACGGCTTCATACAAAAATTTGGCGATAACATTAGCAGGTGGTCATGAAACGCGTGTTTATTATTTTTCAACACCACCTGCTATTTATGGTGATATTACAGATGGTTTAAAATCAGCAGAACTTATCAATACAGCTGACCGTGTTGTGATGGAAAAACCTATTGGCAATTGTCTCGCTTCTTCTAAAGTGATTAACGATCAAGTTTCTCGTTATTTTAATGAAAATCAAATTTATCGTATCGATCACTACTTAGGTAAAGAAACGGTGCTTAATTTATTAGTACTGCGTTTTGCTAATTCTCTTTTTACCAATAACTGGGATCGTAATAGTATTGACCATATTCAGATCACTGTTGCTGAAAGTGTAGGTATTGAAGGGCGGTGGGGCTTTTATGATGACGCCGGCCAAATGCGTGACATGATACAGAATCACTTATTGCAAATTTTATCTTTATTAGCAATGGAACCACCAGCGGATTTAAGCGCTGATAGTATTCGTGCTGAAAAATTAAAAGTAGTTAAAGCACTTGTGCCCATTAACCGTATGAACGTGAAAGAAAAAACAGTTCGTGGTCAATACGCAGATGGCTATTTAGATGGGCTTCCCGTTCCTGGTTATCTGAATGAAGAGGGGGCGAATCAGAAAAGTAATACAGAAACATTTGTTGCGATAAAAGCTGAAATTGATAACTGGCGATGGGCAGGCGTACCTTTCTACCTCAGAACGGGTAAACGCATGCCTGCTAAGCACAGTGAAATTGTTGTTCAATTTAAGCCACAAGCACACAATATTTTTAAAGATAGCCATGTTGATTTACCCGCGAATAAATTAACCATTCGTTTGCAGCCTGATGAAGGCGTTGAATTACAAATGATGAACAAAATTCCGGGCATAGCATCACAAATGCATATTCAAGAAAATAAACTTGATTTGAGTTTTTCTGAAACCTATGAAAACCAGCGAGTTGTTGATGCCTATGAGCGTTTAATGCTTGAAGTTATTAATGGTAACCAGTCGTTATTCGTAAGTCGTGATGAAGTAGAAGCCGCTTGGACTTGGGCTGATAGTATTATTGAAGCATGGCAAACAAGTAATGAAGCACCTAAGGCTTATCCTGCAGGAACTTGGGGACCAGTAGCCTCACTGTCAATGATTGCACGTGATGACCGCCAGTGGGTTGAATAAATTAATTTTAGAGTTAATGTAAATTTTCAGGAAGTAAATATGTATCAATTAAACGATTTCGCTCAGCGAGAAGATTTAGATAATGCTTTAGCCCAGAAAGTGGCTGAACTCTTATCAAACGCTATTAGTCATAAAGGCAAAGCGAGCATTGCTGTCTCTGGTGGTTCGACACCTAAAGGTTTTTTTACCGCATTATCTAATAAAGATATTGATTGGCAAAACGTTACCGTTACTTTAGCGGACGAGCGTTGGGTTGATTTTGAATCTGACGCCAGTAACACACGTTTAGTACATGAAAACCTGTTAAAAAACAAGGCATCAGCAGCAACGTTTTTTCACCTTAAAAAAGAAGGTGAATGTAACCCACTAACATTGTCTCAATTAAACACTGACGCTAAAAAAAGTTTATTACCTTTGGATATACTTATTCTTGGTATGGGAGAGGACGGCCACACAGCTTCAATTTTTCCATGTAGCGAACAAATATTAACGGCACTTGCGCTTGATAATTCTGATGCCTTAATGAAAGTAATTCCTCAAACCGCACCCAATGATCGCATCACTTTTACTTTTGCTCATTTAGTACAAAGTAAAAATATTATTTTACATGTGTGTGGTGAAGGCAAAAAGACTGTTTTAGAAAAAGCACTTGCGAGTAACAATCAAAAAGAAATGCCAATAAGGGCATTTTTACAAAACCCAGATATCAATACACAAGTGTATTGGGCGGAGTAACGTATGACGATTAAAATGAAGAAAGAAATCTTAGACATTACGAACAATATTATTGATCGTAGTAAAATCTCAAGAGCTAAATACTTAGCTAAAATTGAAGCTGAAAGTTCTCAAACAGTACATCGCGCTGGTTTGTCTTGTGGTAATTTAGCCCATGGTTTTGCTGCTTGTGGTAAAGAAGATAAGGCTTCGTTACGAGGTATACATCACTCAGACATCGCGATTGTTTCAGCTTACAATGATATGTTGTCTGCTCATCAGCCCTATGAAGCTTATCCTGCGATAATAAAAGCTGCAGTGAGAGATGCTGGTGGTGTTGCACAATTTGCAGCTGGTGTACCTGCTATGTGTGACGGTGTTACACAAGGTCAACCAGGAATGGATTTAAGTTTAATGAGCCGCGATGTTATTGCGATGTCTGCTGCGGTTGGCTTATCTCATAACATGTTTGATGGTGCCTTAATGCTCGGTATTTGTGACAAAATTGTACCGGGTTTATTAATTGCCAGTATGACATTTGGACATTTACCAACAGTTTTTATACCTGCAGGACCAATGCCTTCAGGTTTACCAAACAAAGAAAAAGCGCGTGTACGTCAACAATATGCTAAAGGTGAGGCAGATGAAGCCGAATTACTTGAAGCTGAATCAGCATCTTATCATTCTGCAGGAACTTGTACTTTCTTTGGTACGGCTAACTCCAATCAACTAGTTGTTGAAGTCATGGGGCTACATTTGCCGGGCGCATCATTTATCGCGCCTAATACGCAATTACGTGAAGAACTAACAAAAGCTGCTGCACGTCAAGCTACTCGGTTAACACAACAGTCTGGCAACTATATGCCAATTGGTCGAATGGTTGATGAACGCTCAATTGTTAATGCTATTGTTGCGTTACTTGCAACTGGGGGGTCAACTAACCTCACTATGCACATTATAGCGTTTGCAAAAGCCGCGGGCATCATCATTAATTTCCAAGATTTCAATGATCTTTCTGAAGCAGTTCCACTATTAACGCGTATATACCCTAATGGTGAAGCTGATATAAACCAATTCCAAGAAGCAGGTGGTATGGCACTACTTTTCAGAGAGTTGATAGAAGGCGGTTTAGTTTTTGAAGATGTAGAAACTATATGTGGTCGTGGTTTAACGCGATACACTAAAAAACCAGTACTAGAAAGCGGTGAACTTAAGTGGATTGACTGTGTTGAAAAGTCACTCGACGATACGATTATTGCAACAGTTGAAACACCATTCAAAGCAACTGGTGGTTTACGCGTTCTTAAAGGTAACTTAGGTGTTTCTGTTATAAAAACGTCTTCCTTACGTGAAGGGAGTTTTGTTATCAAAGCACCCGCAGTCGTTTTTGAAGATCAACATGAACTTCAAGCTGCATTCGATGCGGGTGAGCTAGAGAAAGACTTTGTTGCTGTAGTTAGATTCCAAGGGCCTAAAGCTCGCGGTATGCCTGAATTACATAAATTAACACCTCCACTTGGCGTTTTACAAGATAAAGGCTTTAAAGTCGCTATGGTAACTGATGGCCGTATGTCTGGTGCGTCAGGTAAAGTACCTGCGGCCATTCATTTATGCCCAGAAGCATTAGATGGCGGTTTAATCGCTAAAGTAGAAACTGGTGATATGATATTAGTTGATGGTGAAACTGGCGAATTAACGTTATTGGTTGATGAAGCAGAGCTGGCAAAACGTGATAACGCTATTTTCCAAGTAAATGGTCATCACCAAGGTATGGGACGCGAACTTTTTGGTTTTATGCGTCGTAACCTAAGTACGGCTGAAACAGGTGCTTGTTCATTATTTGATGAAAATGATATTGACGGAAAAACTTTATGAGTAGAACAGCTATCAATTTAGTTGCTGACATTGGTGGTACTAATATCAGGTTTGGTCTTGTTGACGACAACGGTATCACGAATAACATTAAAACCTATCAATGTGATAAGTATAATAGTTTAGCCGATGTTATTCGAGAATATCTAGCGTTTCACGATTGTGAAGGGAAAAAAATCAACGCTTGTTTAGCGATTGCCTGTCCAGTAGAGACCGACCAAATTACCATGACAAATTTGCCGTGGACATTTTATCAATCTGCTTTAAAGCATGAATTAAATATTAATCAGTTATATTTAATCAATGATTATACGGCGATCGCTCATGCGGTACCTTTACTAACCGATGCACAAAAAGTGCAGATTGGTGAAGGACAAGCTATTGCAGATAAACCCATCTCTATCTGTGGACCTGGAACAGGCTTAGGCGTTGCCAATTTAATTCCAACCAAAGACGGATGGTGCTGTCTCGGTGGTGAAGGAGGGCATGTAGATTTTGCTCCTATCGATTCAGATGAAATTAAAATATTAAGTTATTTACTTGAAGCTAAGCAACATAGAATTTCATATGAGCAATTACTTTGTGGTAAAGGGTTAGAACAAATTTATCAAGCTTTATTATCGATTGAGAACCACCCTAAGAACGAGTTAACGGCTGAACAAATTTCGGCTAAAGCAATAGATGGTTCATGTGCTTTATGTGAAAAATCTTTAACTCAATTTTGTAATACCTTAGGCAGTTTTGCGGGTAATTTAGCCTTAACATTAGGTTGTTTTGGCGGCGTGTATATTGCTGGTGGCATTGTTCCTCGCTTTATAAGTTTTATACAAAAAAGTGATTTTAGGCAGCGCTTTGATGCGAAAGGCCGATTATCTAGTTTTATTAACAGTATTCCGACGTATGTGATCACCGAAGCTCAACCCGGTTTGATAGGTGCATCTGCCTATATTCGTCAACAATTATCTTCAATGAAAGGACAAATATAAATAATGAGCTTAACAAAATCTTGGCAATTATCGCCAAAAGAAATTTTCGCTATGGGGCCAATAGTACCTGTTCTTGTTATCAAAAATGTTGAAGATGCATTACCTATTGCTCGCGCTCTACTGGCCGCGGGGATAAAAGTTTTAGAAGTTACTTTACGAACTCCGGCGGCACTTGATGTGATCAAAATTATTGCTGAAGAATTACCCGAAGCATGCATTGGCGCGGGTACAGTAACCAATCGTGAGATGTTACAACGTTGTCAAGATGCAGGTGCTAAATTTGCCATCAGCCCTGGTTTAACCAAAGACCTATTAAAAGCGGGCAATGAAGGTAATATCGCTCTTATTCCAGGTATTTCGTCTATCTCAGAAATGATGGACGGTATTGATTATGGTTATGATCACTTAAAATTCTTTCCTGCAGAAGCTTCTGGCGGTGTTAAAGCAATTCAGTCTATTGGTGGTCCATTTCCTGACATCCGTTTTTGCCCAACAGGCGGTATTAACTTAAGTAACATGAACGACTATTTAGCGTTATCAAACGTTGCTTGTTGCGGTGGTTCTTGGTTAGTAACTGACGAAATTATAAAAAATAAAGATTGGGATAAAATCACAGAATTAGCGAAACAAGCTTTAGCTAATTTGAAATAGTCTAATTTTTAAAGAAAAGTATAATAAGGTAACACTTAGTAAAATGTATTTTTATTAAGTGTTACCTTTTTTACTTCAACAAGGCGTTTTCATCACTAAAGTTCGCTATAACGATATTTGTAAAACCTCTATCTTAAAGTGCTAAACGTTTCACAATACATCGTTTAAACAAGACTCTCCCCACCTTACTGATCCAATTAAAAATTTCTGTAATAAGAAAAAAGCTTAATAAGGAAACCTTCGTAACGTTGTAATGCAACGAAGTCATTTTTAAAACTAAATAGAGTAGTGAGTTTAATTGAGCTCATTTGCTGAAACGTACGTTTACACATTATTGTTAATATCTTTCCAAGCATTAACTTTTATCTTAAAGTTTTCCCTCCAGAGGATAAACAAATAATCGATACAGTAACTTTTTTTTATAAGGTCATTGATATTTTATATCTCACTAAAGGAATAAGGCGTCAAAGATATGGGTATTGAAAGATAACAAAAATGATTAAACTATGGCCTGTTATTTTAGAGATAGAAAGCAAAAAGCCAAATGAGAACATTTGACTTTTTAAAAATTTGATACTAAATTTTATTGCAATTACTTATCATAAGCAGTGATATAAGCAACTAAATCAAGAACCTTGTTTGAATAACCAATTTCATTATCGTACCATGAAACAATTTTAACGAATTTGTCAGTTAGTGCAATGCCTGCACCTGCGTCAAAAACTGATGTACACGTTTCACCAATAAAATCGTTTGAAACAACTTGGTCTTCGGTGTAACCTAAAATACCTTCTAAAGCACCATGAGCAGCCGATTTCATTGCGTCACAAATTTCTTGATAAGTGGCACTAGTCTTAAGATTAACCGTAAGATCAACAACTGACACATTAGGTGTAGGCACTCGAAATGCCATACCGGTAAGCTTCCCATTTAATTCTGGAATAACTTTACCAACAGCCTTCGCTGCACCCGTTGATGAGGGAATAATATTTTGCCCTGCGCCACGACCGCCGCGCCAGTCTTTAGCTGAAGGACTATCAACTGTTTTTTGCGTTGCTGTAGTCGCATGAACAGTCGTCATTAAGCCTTCTTGAATACCCCAGTTATCATTCAATACCTTTGCAATCGGTGCTAAGCAGTTAGTCGTACATGATGCATTAGATACAATATCTTGACCTGCGTAATCACTAATATTTACACCACAAACAAACATAGGCGTATCATCTTTAGATGGAGCAGAGAGCACAACTTTTTTAGCGCCAGCTGTTATATGTTTACGAGCGGTTTCGTCAGTTAAAAACAATCCAGTAGACTCAACAACTACGTCAACATCTATCTCGTTCCACTTTAAGTCTTCAGGGTTACGAATCGCGGATACTCGAATGACTTTGCCGTTAACAATTAATTGCCCACCTTCAACTTCTACAGTGCCATTAAAATGGCCATGGGTTGAATCATATTTAAGCATGTAAGCCATGTAATCAATGTCAATTAAATCATTAATCCCGACAATTTCAATGTCACTTCTTTCTGCTGCTGCTCTAAATACAAAACGACCAATACGGCCAAAACCGTTGATGCCAACTTTAATTGTCATGATAAAACCCTAAATAATAATAATGTAGTAAAATTACATCATTTTGAGAGTTTTACAAGCAAAAATTTTGTTTTACTGGCTGTTTTGATTGAAAACAGTCGTTTTATTACGGATTATCTTGGCTTTTATTGCTAGGCTGATAGTTTTGTTCGTGATAGTATTCTTATTATTATATTTCTCAGTTTTTTATGGATTTTCTAATATGACACAAGACAATAATTTGTGTGACATAGGCTTTATAGGCCTGGGTGTAATGGGTAAAAATTTGGTACTGAATTTAGCCGATAATGGCTATAGTATTGCCGCTTTTGATTTAGATAATGGAAAAGTTAATGGTGTCATCGCCCAAGATAAATTAGAAAATGGTGAAAATAAACAACGTGTTCACGGTTGTTCTTCATATACTGAATTATTATCACGTCTAAAAACACCGCATCTTATTGTGCTTTCTGTACCTGCCGGCGCACCGGTTGACCAAGTTTCAGAAAGTTTGATCGGTGCTGGTATACAGCCTGACGACATTATTATAGATACAGGTAACAGCCTTTGGGTAGATACCGTAGCGCGAGAAAAGAAATATAAAAGCAATTTTATTTTGTTTTCATCTGCTGTTTCCGGTGGTGAAGTTGGCGCTCGTTTTGGACCAGCACTTATGCCGAGTGGTTCTCCTTATGCATGGACCCGAATTAAACCTATATGGGAAGCAATATCAGCCAAAGTTGATCCAAAAACGGGTAAACCTTTAGAACGAAGTAAGCCAGGAGAAACGATTGAAAAAGGTGAACCTTGTGCTGCTTATATCGGACCAGCTGGAGCAGGGCACTATGTAAAAATGGTGCATAACGGTATCGAGTATGCTGATATGCAAATTATTTGTGAGGCATACCATACCTTGCGTGCAGGTTTAAATTTATCTACGGACGAAATCGCAGATATATTTGAACAGTGGAATCAAGGTCCGTTAGACAGTTATTTAATGGAAATTTCTGTTGAAGTACTCCGTCATAAAGTCACAGAATCTAATATTCCACTTGTTGATTTGATTCTCGACAAAGCGGGACAAAAAGGTACAGGGTTATGGACTGCAATGAGCAGTTTGGAATTAGGTACACCGGCACCGACTATTGCTCAAGCGGTATATGCACGATCTATATCTTCATTTAAAGACTTAAGAGTACAGAGCGCAGGTATTCTTAATGGTCCTGATGTAATTGAGTTAAATTCACAAGAAAAAACAGAATTTATTGCTCGTTTGCATGATGCTATATATTGCGCCAAAATTTGTGCTTATGCTCAAGGTTTTCAGCTAATGAAACTAGCAGAGAAAGAGCATGGTTGGGAATTAGATTTTGCGAGTATTGCAAAAATATGGCGTGCAGGTTGTATTATTCGAGCTGCTTTTTTACAGTCGATCACCGATGCTTTTGAACGTAATGCAAAACTAGATAACTTAATGTTAGATGACTTTTTTGCTAAGCAATTAAATGCTCATCAAATGAATTGGCGTAAAACGGTTGCAGAAACAGCATTAATGGGTATTTCAACCAGTGCAATCAGCTCGTCGTTAACTTATTACGATGCAATGCGAACAGCTGTTTTACCGGCAAACTTATTACAAGGACAACGTGACTTTTTCGGCGCTCATACCTTTGAGCGTTTAGACCAAGAAAAAGGGAAAAAGTTTCATGTTGAATGGTCACAGCCGGGGCGTGAAATGATTGAACTTGGCAACACAAAATAACGTAGTCTTGATGTATTTCTGAAAACGCCTACTAATATAATCATCTTTGGCGACATACCAACTGTGTCGCTTAGCTACTGCAGAACAGTCCCCTTAATCGTTAGTCTATTTAATATTCGTTGATATATAAGGGGAGTCTTTATGGTAATCTTTTTTATTATTATCGGACAATAAATGATGAAAGTTGGCAACCAATTAATTTTCTACAGTACAAATTCGTGATATTCACACGATAAATGCGGTGAAATAATTAACAATTGAATTGCTTCATTAATTTACCCAACTAAACTTTAGGTGATTTAAATTTTCCACCTTCAATTTTATCTAAAGTGATAACAGCAACCTTATCTAGTAATTTTTTATTTAACTTATATCCGAGGACATAATTATCTAAAGATTTTTCAGTTACTTGTTCATTTTCTGGTGAGTGTAAACGTAAGATCCGTAGCCAAATATAAACCTGCTTAGCTTGATGTTTCTCAATAAAAACTGTTGAGATTGATTGGAAAACTTCAGGATATATGGTGTTGTCTTCTTGGTATAACTCTAGCGATCGATAAAGTAACCTTAACGTTTTTTTAGGATCAATCTTTGTATAGTAAGTCGCTAAATTATATTGTGAATGGGAATTTTCTAAGGATTTGGTACCTTCTTGAGCCATAAACCTAGCTAAAGATTCCTCATTGATATATCTAGACCAGTGATAATAAAGGAGATGAGGGTGATCTGATTTTTCGGTTTCTTTAGATATCTCGGCAATACGTTTTTTAGCCTTAATCGAATTATTTACACGCATCATTTGTTTGTTTTTTAATTTGATATGTTCAATTTTTGATGCATGATCCATACATTTTGCATAATGTTCATATCCAATCAATTGATTATATTTATGTATATCTGATGTTGCTAATTTTTGTTCTAAATTAGCAAAGCCGACATTGATACGTTCACGCTTACACCATGAGTCTTGTTCAAACTCATTGCAAATTTCAGTATTGTTATCACAAAGTTCAACGAAGTTAGGCTTATTATCACAGGCGGATAATAATAAAAGCAGTAAAAAACATTCTAATATTTTTTTCATTTATGTACCATATTTGAGAAGGAAATCCTGTGTAACTAGTGGCGAAAGTTTTCATGTTCGATTACAATGGCGCCGTATTTAGTTATTATTGTTGTTAATGCTAATATTAATAATAACTCATCGTTCAATTGACTGAAATAAAAAGGTTTACGCAATGACTTCTCATCTTGAGGAACAATACCAAGCTAGCTGGCAAGAACGCCAAACATTTGCTGAAAATATGCAACCTATTATAGGCCAACTTTTCAGAAACAAAGGTCTAGAAGTATCTATTTATGGTCGTCCATTAGTTAATGCTTCTGCAATTGATATTATTAAAGCACATAAATCTGTTGCTTTACATGAGGAGAGTAAATTACGTTTACGTGAAAGCTTTCCTTTTATTGATGCTTTAAACAAGATGGATTTAGCACCAGCACGTATTGATGTGGGTAAATTAGCTTACCGTTACTTGTTCCAAGGTGAAGCCAACGGTTTATCTATTGTGCAGTTCCTAGAAAAAGAATTAGTTGCCATTAATAAAAATACTGACAAACAAAAGCCTAAAGATGTTGTTCTTTATGGTTTTGGTCGTATTGGCCGTTTATTAGCGCGCTTATTAATTGAACGTGCAGGCCCTAGCTCAACATTAAATCTACGTGCTGTTGTGATTCGTCCAAGTGGCAAAGGTGATTTAGCAAAACGTGCGAGCTTATTACGTCGCGATTCTGTACATGGTGCTTTTAACGGCAGCATTACCATAGATGAAGAAAATAGCGTCATCAAAGCTAATGGCGCATTTATTCAAGTAATTTATGCAAAAAGTCCGAGCGATATCGACTATACACAATATGGTATTAATGACGCTTTAGTCGTTGATAATACGGGTGTCTGGAGTGACGAAGAAGGCCTAGGACAACATTTACAATCAAAAGGTGTTGCTAAAGTATTATTAACAGCCCCAGCTAAAGGTGATATTAAAAACATCGTTTATGGCGTAAACCAAGATATGATTTTAGCGGATGATAAAATTGTTTCTGCTGCAAGTTGTACGACTAATGCGATTACACCAGTTTTAAAAGCAATTAACGATGAATTTGGTATTAAGAATGGTCATGTTGAAACTGTGCATTCTTATACTAATGATCAAAACTTAATCGATAACTACCACCCAGCGCCTCGTCGCGGTCGTAGTGCTCCTTTAAATATGGTTATTAGTACAACGGGTGCTGCAAAAGCTGTTGCTAAAGCATTACCTGAATTGAAAGGTTTGTTAACGGGTAACGCTATACGAGTTCCTACGCCTAACGTTTCAATGGCTATCATGAATTTGAACTTGAAGAAGTCAACGGATAAAGAAGCGTTAAACGATTATTTACGTAATATTTCGTTAAATTCTAAGCTACAAAATCAGGTTGATTATACTGCTTCAACTGAAATTGTTTCAACAGATTTAGTTGGTTCTCGTTATGCGGGTGTTGTTGATTCTCAAGCCACTATTGTTGATGGTGATCGTGCGGTACTCTACGTATGGTATGACAATGAATTTGGTTACAGCTGTCAAGTTGTAAGAGTAATGCAAGAAATGGCCGGTATTCTAGTACCAACATTACCTGCGAGTTAATCCGTTATTATTGAGTCAGTTTTTACGAAAACTGACTTTTTGATTGATGGATAAAAAAGTCGCTTAAAGCGATTTTTTTGTTTTTAGACAACTATTAAATTTAGATCTAAAAAAACCGCAATATTGCGGCCTTTGGTAGTTACTCGTTGTCGCTGACTATTCTACTTTCCGCTATTATTTATAATCGCTCTTGCCATTTTATCTGCTACTTGGCCGGTAGGTAAATTCTGTTCTTTTGCCGCTTCGAATACACTCATCAACGTATGATAAATATTTTCAACTAAACCTGTTGCCTGCTCTGCACAGTATGGTTCAGGGTAAATCTCTAGTGCAACATTGATAATACCACCTGCATTTATTACGTAATCAGGTGCGTATAGAATACCTTTTTCTAATAGTATTTCATCATGACGTGCTTCGGCTAATTGATTGTTAGCACAGCCTGCAATAATAACCGCCTTAATTTGTGCAAGGCTATCATCATTAATTGAAGCACCTAATGCGCATGGAGCATAAACATCTACGTCTTGCTTGTATATATCATCAAGGCTTACGACGGTGGCATTTAACTCTGTAGCTGCTTTATCTAAAATCTGTTGGTTTATATCAGTAACAATTAATTCTGCACCAGCAGCATGAAGTTTTTCACATAGTGAATAACCAACACTCCCCAAGCCTTGAACCGAAACTTTAATACCTGTTAAGTCATCAGTACCCAATTTAAATTTAACTGCAGCTTTAATACCTAAAAATGTACCTAGTGCAGTAAAAGGACCAGGGTTACCACTCTTTCCTTCAAGTCCAGATACAAAATTTGTTTCTTGGTTAACAATAGCCATATCATCTGTAGTAATATTTACGTCTTCTGCCGTGTAGTAACGGCCACCTAAATTATTTACTGCTCTGCCATATGCTTTAAATAAATCAATTGATTTCAAATCTTTAGGGTTACCAATAATAACGCCTTTACCACCGCCAAGTTTTAAACCGGCCATAGCATTTTTGTATGTCATACCCTTTGATAAACGTAGAACGTCTGTTAATGCTTCTTCATCGTTTGCATAATCCCAAAAGCGACAGCCGCCTGCCGCAGGTCCAAGCGCTGTACTATGAACCGCAATAATCGCTTTTAAACCGGTTGCGTCATCACTGCTATAAACAACCTGCTCATGGTTGTCAAAATCTACTGAATCAAAAATTGCCACTTTTGTATCTCCGCGTAAAAAGTTTTTATCTACTCGATTTTTTACTTTTGTAATAAAGGTTGTATTGTTTCGGAGCGCACAATACCATTTAGCCTAGCGCTACGCTAGCGGTATTATAAAAATATTATTATTTGTTTATTATGGCAATTGTATAGAATAAAGCACAGGGGAAATCTGTAAGTGAACATACGTAAACAATTGGTTTAAATTATGTTTATTAAAGCTTTAAGGGGGAATGATTTTAGTGATTGAAGGCAAAGTTAGTCACATTGCTTATGTTCTCAACAGAACACGCCATACGCTGCCTAGGCATGCCAACTTCCATAAAAACGGCTCCAGCACTGGTGAAATTAAATTTTCTAAAATATTCAACATCATCTAATGGGCTATAAATAAAAACTTCATCAAGATTAATATCTCTTGCTATTGCAAGTAAGCCTTTCATAACGTGTCTATCTATATTTCTTTTTCGAAAAGCCATTAAAACAGCAATCCTAGATATTTCGCCTGTAGATAGAATTCTGCCCGTAGCAACGGGCTCTTGAGTAATATCATCGCAGACCAATACATGAAAGGCATATGGGTCTTTACGATCAAATTCTATCTTTCGAGGAATACGCCATTCACAAATAAAAACTTTTTCTCTAACATCTTTTAATAAAGAGACTGCTTGTTCCCATTTTACTCTGCTAACACTAAACGACATTGTTTTAATTCCAAGAATTTTTATTCTACATACCAAAAGCCCATATTTAAAACATTAGTTAACAATTGTTCATTTTTCAAACAATTCATTAAACTTTTTACTTGTTTTGTTGTCAGCATGTGTGGCTTTGTTAAGTAAGTCGCTAATTCTATTGTTTCTTTATCAATTAAAAAACTTTCCCCATTTATATATAAAAAACTCGTCTGCTCTATTTGATGTTCCTGTTGAAAAGGAACAATTAAACTTTTTATCCCTGAAACTGGCACTAAAGTGTTTTCTGGTTCAGCTAAAATATCCGTAAGTTTCGCAGGGGTAATCGGGGATACTGGCATTAATATTTCTAAAGCATGGTGGTTTAACGTTAAGTATTTTCCGATAAAGGGCGTAAATAAATCATCATCATCTAACTGTGCTTGCATAAAAGCTTTTAGTTTTGCAATGTCAGCATGAACAAGTTGTTCGGGTTTCTCCGTTAATAAACGATCTTTATCAGGGAAACGTCTTTCACCTAAGTTTTCATCTATTAATTTATCAGCAAAACTTGACCATAACTCTTGGTTATTTGGCGCTTGAAATCCAATAGAGAAGTTCATCGAATTTTCTATTGATACACCATTGTGTGGATGATTTGGTGGTATGTAGAGTAAATCACCTGCTTCAGTAACAGCATCAATGATAGGTGTGAAATCAGATACTTGCTTCAAATCAGGGTGAGGTAATAATTGCTTTAAGGTACTATCTGGTGCACCAACTTTCCAACGACGCTTCCCTTCACCTTGAATAATGAAAACATCGTATTGATCTAAATGAGCACCAACACCGCCGTTAGGCGTTGAAAAGCTAACCATTACATCATCAATTCGCCATTTAGGTATAAAATCAACTGCAGCTAATAGCGTTTGAGTATCACGAGACCAATTATTTACCGCTTGTACTAGCAGTGTCCAATTTTGCTCACCAAATTTATCGAATGACTCAAAAGGGCCTTGCTCTACTTGCCATACGTTATCATTGCTCGCAATAATTCGTGATTCTATTTCGCTTTCCATGGCTAGACCAGCAAGTTCGTTTGCGTCTATAGGGTCGGTAAAGTCTTTAAAAGCACCTTTTATCAATAAAGGTTTTTTTTGCCAATATTCTTTTAAAAATTGCTCTGGCGTTAATTCGCCCCAATGGATTTTTTGCATGATGTGGTTACTCTCTTTATTAATGCCGTTCATGGACCAACAAGGATGTACTAATGCCTTGAAAGACCTGAACATATACGTTCAATGGCATCGACGCACATGGATGTGCTAATGTCGCAAAGGCATGGACGCCTAGGAGCGACCCGACCATGCCACCACGTTATACCGTTCATCCTGAACATAAAAAGGAACCATAAGGTTCCCTTTATCAAAATATATCTAAACGAAATTAATCTAATTCGTTAATAAATTCTACTGCGCGGCCAATATAGCTTGCTGGTGTCATTTCACATAACTGTGCTTTAGCAGCATCAGGTAGTTCAAGTGTCATAATGAAAGCGCGCATTGAGTCGCCATTTACACGCTTACCACGTGTTAATTCTTTTAATTTTTCATAGGGCTTTTCAATACCGTAACGACGCATAACCGTTTGTACAGGTTCTGCTAAAACTTCCCAGTTGCTGTCTAATTCAGCCGCTAAGTTCGCTTCATTGACTTCTAACTTACTGATGCCTTTTAACGTTGCGCCGTAAGCGATCATTGCGTGAGCAAAACCAACACCTAAGTTACGTAAAACAGTAGAATCAGTTAAATCACGTTGCCAGCGAGAAATGGGTAGTTTCTGTGCTAAATGAGTAAATAATGCGTTAGCAATACCTAAGTTACCTTCTGAATTTTCAAAATCAATTGGATTAACTTTATGTGGCATTGTTGAAGAACCAATTTCACCTGCAATGGTTTTTTGCTTGAAGTGACCCATGGCGATGTAACCCCAAATATCACGATCAAAATCGATTAAAATAGTGTTAAAACGTGCAATTGCGTCAAATAACTCAGCAATATAATCATGTGGTTCAATTTGTGTAGTAAACGGATTGAACGATAAACCTAATGACGTTACGAATTCATTAGCAAACTCATGCCAATTAACTTCAGGATAAGCTGATAAGTGAGCATTGTAGTTACCCACTGCGCCGTTAATTTTACCTAATAATTCAACGTTAGCGATTTGAGCACGTTGACGCTTTAAACGAATATAAACGTTCGCCATTTCTTTACCTAATGTACTAGGTGAAGCAGGTTGGCCATGCGTACGACACATCATTGGAATCGTTTTATATTCAAAAGCTAATGCTTTAATCGCTGCTAAGATTTTATCCATTTCAGGTAATAAAACGTCTGTACGACAATCATTCAACATTAAACCGTGTGAAAGGTTGTTAATATCTTCTGAAGTACAAGCAAAATGAATAAATTCAGTTACTGCGTTTAATTCAGCGTTATCGCTAATTTTTTCTTTTAAGAAGTACTCAACCGCTTTTACATCGTGATTCGTGGTTGCTTCAATATCTTTAATGCGTTGTGCATCTACTTCATTGAAATCGTCAACAATCGCATTTAATGTTGCTGTTGCATCCGCACTAAAAGCGGGCACTTCAGCAATCTCAGAAGTTGCTGCAAGTTTTTGTAACCAACGAACTTCCACGGTAACACGGTATTTTATTAAACCAAATTCACTGAATATCGGGCGTAATGACTTAACTTTGCTGCCATAACGACCATCTACTGGAGATATTGCACTTAATGCTGAAAGTTCCATAGGGTTTTCCTAATGTTAAAGTAAGGTTAAAAACTAATGTTTGAATTTTTTAACAAGTTCTAAGTAGTTGCTCTGCACATTCAACGACTTTTGAACGTGAAAACAAGATACTGCGGCGATTTCCGCCCACTTGTCGCCATAATACACTTGAGCGAATACCTGCTAATAAAAGTGCACGTATTCTATGTTGATTGACTGTTTGCTTTAATATCGCTGGTTCGCCTGCTACTTGAATCGGCGTACCTAAAGGACTAATTAAATCGCTATAAATTGAGGCTAAACTTGAAATGAGTGTATCGCTGGTGATCCCGTAATGTGCTAATTGACGTTGGCTTTGCGTGATACGATCGCCCAGTGCATTCATTTTATCACCGTGTTTACTCAAACGACGTTCTAAACCGAGTAAACTCACGACATAACGGGTAATTTCAGGATCTTTGTTTGTTGATTTATTACCTAAATGCTTGACTAAAGTTGTCAATCCCATTTTTAAATGGCTAATTTCACCACCGTAAACCTCCATCGTGTTCTCAGGCGAAGTGATCATGACACTATTGAGTAATAAAGCAAGCTCGTCTTCCTCAACTTGCCCACTACGTGATATTTTTTGCACCCAATAAGCGACTTGGCAAACGGCGGCAAGCGTCAGGGTTTGTTCATTTATGCTATTCATATGTGTTACTGCTTATTTTTATTACTGCATTCACTTAGCGGATAAGGGAGTTGATGATCCCGCCACCTAAACAAATATTATCTTGATAAAAAACGACGGATTGTCCTGGTGTGACCGAACTTTGTGGTTCATCAAACATCACTAAATATTCACCGTCACTCATCGGGGACAAATGACAGGGAACATCATCTTGGCGATAGCGGGTTTTAACCGTACATTCTAAAGGCGCCTCGAGCGGTTTACGATTAACTAAATGTAACTGATTACCAATTAAGCCTTTAGAGAATAGGCGAGGGTGATTATGACCTTGACCGACAATTAAAACATTACGTAATAAATCTTTCTCAACAACATACCACGGCTCTTCTCCGGCGTTAGCTAAACCACCAATGCGAAGACCT
The DNA here is from genome assembly GCA_041890515.1 of Alteromonadaceae bacterium. Taxonomy (GTDB): domain Bacteria; phylum Pseudomonadota; class Gammaproteobacteria; order Enterobacterales; family Alteromonadaceae; genus Colwellia_A. The sequence continues at coordinate 23,531 of JASDWX010000076.1, read as the reverse complement.
TTGCGCTGTCCTAATGTGTGGTACATTAACCCATCATGGTCGCCAATGACTTCACCTTCGGCTGATTCAATTTTTCCTGGTTGTGCAGGTAAATATTGACCAAGAAAATCTTTAAACTTTCGTTCACCAATAAAACAAATACCCGTACTGTCTTTTTTATTATGCGTCACTAAGTCGGCTTTTTCGGCAATAGCGCGTACTGCGGGTTTTTCGATATTGCCAACAGGGAATAAAGTACGGCCAACTTGCTCGTCGCTGAGTGTATATAGAAAATAGCTTTGATCTTTATTGCTGTCTAATCCACGTAACATTGACCATTGACCATCAATGAATTCACGCTGAACGTAATGGCCGGTAGCAATGTAGTCTGCGCTTAAATCTTCACAAGCAAATTCTAAAAATGCTTTGAATTTAATCTCTTTATTACACATGATATCAGGATTTGGCGTACGCCCCGCTTTATATTCAGCTAAGAAATACTCAAAAACATTATCCCAATACTCAGTTGCAAAATTGATTGTGTGTAGTTTTATACCTAGTTTGTCACAAACAAGTTGTGCATCGTCTAAGTCTTGTGAGGCAGCACAGTATTCATCAGTATCGTCTTCTTCCCAGTTTTTCATAAACAAGCCTTCGACTTGATAACCTTGTTCAATCAATAAGTGTGCGGAAACAGAGGAATCAACACCGCCAGACATACCAACAATAACCTTGGTATCGCACGGAGCTTTGGTTTTAGGCGCAGAAATTTGATTTTCAGCGCTAGATGATATTTGTGATGACATTAAAACTACAAATCTAAGGAAAATGGCGCAAAATTATATCATGTCAAATTTTTGCGGCATAGATTAAAGATTCGATTTTAGTGAAGATAGTGATATTTTTTTTCCGCTTGCCAGGTTAGACAGATAATCTTCTATACATTCTACTACCAGCGTACTGCGTAATTGCGATGATTTTTCTTTTATCTCTTCAAATGTTAACCAATGGGTATCAATAATTTCATTGTCTTGAGGAAGACCTTGTTCAAAACTATTAAGTTTCATGACAAAACAAAAACGGAGATAATAAAGATTAATTTCGGGGCGATGAAAATAATAAATACCTGAAACGTAATCAGGCGTAAGGACTAAGCCCGTTTCTTCTAAGACTTCGCGTTCAATCGCAGCAATTAAATTTTCATTTGCTTCTAAGTGGCCAGCTGGTTGATTAAAGACCTTTTTACCCTTTTCAATTTCTTCAACAAGTAAGAATTTATTTTGATGAACGATAACAGCAGCAACAGTGGCATTGGGTTTGAACTGGTCATCGCCGTGGTCATCCTTAATTGAATCAATAGTTAATGCCATTTTATTATTCGCCTTTTAGCTGAGAGAACTGACCGTTTTCAATGCCATTAAGGTTGTATTTCCCTATGCTATAACGCACTAACCTTAGTGTTGGAAAACCAATGGCCGCCGTCATTCTTCGTACTTGACGATTCCTCCCTTCTGTAATTGTTATACTCAACCAGGTAGTGGGAATACTTGCACGTTCTCTGATAGGGGGATTACGTGGCCAAAGATCTGGTTCGTTCATAATATTAACTTTAGCCGGCTTTGTTGGACCGTCTTTCAATTCAACACCGTCACACAGTTTTTTTAAGTCACTACTCAGCGGAGCGCCTTCAACTTGCACCCAATAGGTTTTTTCCGTCTTTTCTGTTGGATTAGCCAGTCTATGTTGCAACTTTCCGTCGTTAGTCAATAACAATAAACCCTCACTATCACGATCTAAGCGCCCAGCGGCATAAACACCTTTTACTGAAATAAAGTCTTTCAATGTTTTACGCTGTTGGTCGTCGGTAAATTGTGAGAGCACATCAAAAGGTTTATTAAAAAGTACTAAAACACGATCTACAGGGGCAGGGCGAGGCTTGGTCTCTTTTACTGTCCGACTTTTAGCTAGCCTGCGATTTGTTGAGTTGGATGCCTTCGCACCTCGAATTAGGTTAGTCATAAGCTATCCTTTTGAAATAATTTGATATGGGGGTAATGAGTCAAGTAATTGCTGACCATAACGCTTGGTCACTAAACGTTTATCCATTAAAGTAATCGTACCCGTATCTTTTTCATTTCTCAGTAATCGTCCTGTCGCTTGAATCAGCTTTTTTGACGTTTCGGGTACTGAAATAGACATAAAAGGGTTTCCCCCTTTAGCGGTAATATATTCAGCTTGTGCCTCTTCAACGGGAGATGTGGGTACTGAAAAAGGTAATTTAGTTATAATCAAGTTAGTTAAATATTTACCCGGTAAATCTAAACCTTCTGAAAAGCTTTGTGTGCCAAATATAATGCTGGCTTTGTCTTCATCACATCGTTTTTTATGCGCTTCAATAATATGCTGACGTGATTGTTCACCTTGCACTTCAATATCCATTTTGTGCTCATCTCGCAATGCTTTGGCAACTTGTTCCATTTGCCAGTAGGAAGAAAATAGTACTAAACACGCTTTACTTTGATTAATTAGCGCGGGTAACTCAGTAATTAATTCGTCGGTAAATTGTTGACTACTGGGCTCATTTTTCATTTTCGCGATGATGAGTTGAGCATTATTTTGATAATCAAAAGGTGAATCCACTTTTTGATATTGTGAACCATCATTGTTTTGTAAACCCACTTGACGACGAAAATGCTCAAAAGAATTAAGTGCTAAGATAGTTGCGGAACATAAAACAGCGCCTTCACATTTTGACCAGAGAATGTCTTCTAAGGTAAAACCTACTTCAATGGGGGAGGCTGATAAGAGAAAATCACTCCGTTTTCCTGTGAGTTTTTCTAACCATCGGGCCATTGGTGCGCCTTTATCGCTATCTGTTTTTGCGTACATTTTCCATAAGGCGTTGAAATTTTCTAAACGCTGGATCATAAACCCTGCTTCAGCTAGCAGTGGTTCAGCAAGAAACATTTGGCTTTCACCGTCTTTTACTGATTCCATCAATAAATTATAAAGCTTATTACAATGCGATAAACATTTTTTGCTGAGTTCGGTTAAATCTTCAGCCCAATTCTTTAAGTTTTGTGGGATTATGCCATTTTCAAAACGGTATTGAGCCGCTTCATCATCGCGAGAAAATCGGCTTTTTTCTTTTAACTTGTCATTGAAATATAACGTCTGATTGTTTTCAATAAAGCTGGAAACCTTTTGCATCTCCATTAATAAGTCTTGGCAATCGTCACCGAGTTTTAAAGACGGAGATATAGCTGAATTTGATTTGATCAATTTCGCCATTTTATCACCGGTTTCTTTTAGCTTTGTTAGCCAATCGATAGCGCCTTTAATCGTAACGCTCGCACTTGAGTGATCACGGGCTACCTTAGGTAAGTGATGAGCTTCGTCAATAATGTAAAAAGTTTCTTCAGGTGAGGGGAGAATAACGCCGCCACCGAGCTCTAAGTCAGCGAGTAATAAACTATGGTTAATTACTAATACATCGGCTGCATCCATCGTTTCTCGTGCTTTATGAAAAGGACAATGCGTGTGCTCGGCTAGGTGTTTCAAACAACTGTGCTTATCGCATTGAATTTGTTGCCATAAATGATGTGGTATTGGGTCTGCCCAAGAATCAAGATCCCCTTGCCATTTATTATCATTCAATGCTTTATGTAAATGATGTAATAATTTTATATCCATCGCATTTGGCTTTTGTGCAAAAGTGAAACCCGCTTGAGGCGAATCATCATTGCTAACGGCAAGTGCCAATTTTTGGCGGCAAACATAACGCTGACGACCTTTAACTAAGGTGTAATTAAAATTAAGTCCTGAATGAGTTTTTAGAAACGGTAAATCTTTGTCGACTAATTGTTCTTGTAATGCAACGGTTGCGGTAGAAATACATACTTTCTTTTGACGTGATATCGCTAATGGAATAGCGCCTAAGGAATAAGCTAAAGATTTACCCGTACCTGTACCGGCTTCTATCGTAATAATCTTTCGAGCTTTGTCGTATTCACCCGCAAGCGTTTTCGCTATTTCGGCAATCAAAAAAGTTTGTTGTTTTCGAGGGTGAAAATTTTCTAGATTCTCACCGATGGTTTTATAAGACGTACGAATTGCTTCTTTGATTTTATCACTTAGCATGCTGGTAGCCATTTATTATTCATTTGGTTGTTAAATATGTATATACTGCTGTATATATTAACAGTTTATCGTTATCCGCCACGAATTAAAATAATTAATGTCACTAACTGCTGAAAAATTAACATCTAACTCGAATTATGGCTTTTTATTAACTCGCCAAGCGTACGATACAAAAAAAGGTATTGAGTTGTCTTTGTGGGTAAAAACCTTGCAAGGGGCCGTTAATGTTATTGTGCTTGAGCAGCATGCATTATTTTTTGTTGAACAAACTCAACAAAAACAAGCACAATCCTTATTGTCCAAACAAAGAATACCTACAGCTAAAGTTAATCCACTTTCTCTTAAAACGTTTAATCAGCAGGTGGTCAGTGGCTTTTATTTTTCAACAATGCGTGACTTTTATCGTGCTCGTGATGTGTTAAAACAACACGATATAAAATGCTATGAAGATGACTTCCGCCCAGATGAACGTTTTCTTATGGAACGTTTTATCACTTCGGGTATTGAGTTTAGTACCCAAATAATTAATAAACCTCAGCACAAAAATTTTCCTATTTATAATAGTAATAAATGTCGAGCAACTCATGAGTCTCAGGTACTTGATGATATTGCCTTAACGATGGTATCGCTCGATATAGAGTGCTCAATGGAAGGAGCACTTTATTCTATTGGATTACAATCTCATAAAATGTCTGATGGTAAACCTATAAGGTGTGTTTTGATGATCGGTGATCGAAATACCTCTTTAGCGACAGAAGCGAAATCAAAATTATCCGATAAAGAAGCAAGTGAAATTGCCCAACATATAATGTGGGTTGAAAATGAAAGGCAACTTTTAGTCACATTAATACAATGGATAAAACTGCACGATCCCGACATACTCATTGGCTGGAACGTTATTAACTTTGATTTTAATCTTCTACAAAAACGCTGCGATGTGCATGGTATTATCTTTAATATTGGCCGTAATGATAAAACACCGCGGTGGCGAACACAGTCAGCGGGTGGTAGTCAAAATGAACGTAAGTTTATTGATATTGCAGGTAGAGTCGTTCTTGATGGTATCGACTTATTAAAAAATGCCACTTATAGCTTTCCTAGTTTTTCCCTCGACTTTGTCGCAAATGCATTATTAGGCAAAGGAAAAAAAGTAGATGATGTTGAGAATAGGATCCAAGAAATTAATGACAATTTTCATCATGACAAACTCGCCCTTGCGGCTTATAACCTTGAAGATTGCCGCTTAGTCACGTTGATTTTTGAACATACCTTATTACTTCAATTCACCCGATTACGCGCCAAGTTAACAGGATTATCACTCGATCGTATTGGTGGTTCGGTTGCAGCATTCACTAATTTATATTTACCTAAACTTCACCGAAGTGGTTATATAGCACCGAATATGGGGGATGGTTTACAGGGCCTTGTGTCTCCTGGTGGCTTTGTGATGGACTCTACTCCAGGTTTGTATAAAAACGTTTTAGTACTTGATTTCAAAAGTCTTTATCCTTCTATTATTCGTAGCTTTAATATCGATCCTATGGGGTTAATTGAAGGTTTAAAATCTCCAGAGACAAGCATTGAAGGTTTTGATGGCGCTTATTTTTCAAGAGATAAACACTTTTTGCCTGATATTATCAATGATCTCTGGTTAGAGCGTGATATAGCAAAAAAGGATAAAAACGCTGCTTTGTCTCAAGCGATTAAGATCATTATGAATTCGTTTTATGGGGTGCTAGGTTCAACAGGATGTAGATTCTTTGATCCTCGTTTATCAGGCTCTATTACTAAACGTAGTCACGAGTTATTAAAAGTCACTGCGCAGTGGATAGAAAATGATGGCTATCAAGTGATTTACGGTGATACAGACTCTATTTTTGTTCATGTAGACGAAGATAAAACAGCAGAGCAATGTCAAATATTGGGTAAAGTGCTCCAAGATAAAATTAATGTTAGATGGCAAGCAACACTCAAAGAAGAGTTTGCGATTGAAAGCCAATTAGAAATTGAATTTGAAACCCATTTCAGCAAATTTTTAATGCCCACTATTCGCGGTCAAGAAATGGGCAAAGAACATAAAAGCATAGGAACAAAGAAACGTTATGCAGGCGTTGTTAATGGAAAGCTGCTCTTTAAAGGTTTAGAAACCGTGAGAAGTGATTGGACAGAGCTCAGCAAAGTGTTCCAACAAGAGCTTTACAGACTCATCTTTAATGAAGAACCTGTTGATGAATATATTCAAAAAATAGTGGACGAATTGAAGCAAGGGCTACACGACGACAAATTAATTTATAAGAAAAAGATTCGACGTAGCTTACCTGATTATGTCAATACACCGCCCCATGTTAAAGCGGCACTCATTGCTAACCGTAAGCTGCAGAGTGAAGGAAAAGTACCTAAATATACTAATAGAAGAACGATTAAATATGTCATCACCCTTGATGGTGTTCAACCGCTAGAATATAACGAGAGCAAGTTAGATTATGACTTTTATGTTGAAAAACAACTGAAACCGATAGCCAATGATATATTGCCATTTATAGACAAAGATTTCGATTCAATTACCAGTGACCAGATGGGACTATTCTAATTTTTGAGATCTAAATAATGACAATCAATATTCATCGTTAAAAGACTTTTCAACAATTACTGAACGTTAATATATATTGAAAAATAACGTGCATCATCTTCTTAAGTATCATAAAGTAACTTTATTGGTTTAGCTGTATAGATGGCTAAATGGTTTTGAGCTTTAGGATGAATTATCATGATCAACGATACAAAAATTATAAATGCTGGACGAAAATCAAAGTGGACTCGTGGTGTGGTAAATCCTCCAGTAGAGCGAGCTTCAACGGTTGTATTTGACACGGTTAAAGAGATGAATCACGCAACCGCTAATCGTGCCAATCAAGTACTCTTTTATGGTCGTAGAGGAACATCAACATCGTTTGCTTTCGCTGATGCAATGACAGATCTTGAAGGTGGAGCAGGGTGCGCTATTTATCCATCGGGTACAGCTGCAATAACCAACGCTATAATTTCATTCGTAAAAACGGGTGATCACATTTTGATGGTTGATACCGCTTATGAACCTACTCGTGATTTTTGCGATAAAATACTGGTCAATATTGGCGTTGAAACCACTTATTACGACCCAACTATAGGTAAAGGTATTGAAGCACTTATTAAAGAGAATACTCGGCTTGTATTTCTAGAGTCTCCTGGCTCTATTACGATGGAAGTGCAAGATGTTCCGGGTATTGCAGAAGTTGCTCATCAGCATGGTTGTATTGTTATGTTAGATAACACTTGGTCAGCGGGTGTAAATTTTCAACCTTTTGATTATGGTGTTGATATTTCAATTCAAGCAGCGACTAAATATATTGTTGGTCATTCTGATGTGATGTTAGGCACGGCAACGGCAACAGAAGAATATTGGCCGCAGCTACGCGAAAACAGTTACTTAATGGGGCAATGTACTTCACCTGACGATTTGTATTTGGCTATGCGCGGCATTCGTACTTTAGGTGTTCGTTTGAATCAACATCAGGCGAGTGCTCTAAAAGTGGCGAACTGGTTGGCAACACGTGATGAAGTTGACGTTATTCTTCATCCTGCGTTTGAGTCGTGCCCAGGCCATGAATATTTTGAACGTGATTTCACTGGTTCCAACGGTTTATTTTCTTTTGTGTTAACCCGAGGAGATAAGCAATCATTAAATGCCTTACTTGATGGCATGGAACATTTTAAAATGGGATATTCTTGGGGGGGGTTTGAAAGTTTAATTTTAGGTAATACCAATGTTGGACGTTTACGTACCGCGACACAGTGGGACTATGAATACCCGCTAATCCGGTTGCACATTGGTTTAGAAGATGTTGATGATTTGATTGCAGATCTTGAAAAAGGGTTCGACCGATTAAATGAAGCGTTAGAAAATAACAGCTAAATAGTTTGGAGTATTAATGCTTATAGTTGCTACAGAAAGGTTGTCGATAAGGCCTTTTACGCCTAATGATCATGAATTTGTGCTCACGCTTTTTAATGAAGAAACCTTTTTGACAAATATTGGTGATAAAGGCGTTAGAAATACTGAAGATGCCATTAGTCATCTAATTAATGGGCCTATAGCAAGTTATAAAGAGCATGGCTTTGGATTATATTTAGTGTGCTTGAAAAATGATGATACCCCCGTTGGTATGTGTGGTTTATTGAAAAGAACTGAGTTTGAACACGCTGACTTAGGTTATGCCTTTTTACCTGAGTATTGTGGAAAAGGTTTTGCTCGAGAAGCTTCATCAGTGATATTACAAGAGAGTGTTAAAAATCATTATTTAGGTACAGTTTTATCGGTAACTTCTTGCACTAATACCCGCTCTAATCATTTACTCAAAAAACTGGGTTTTACATTTAAAGAAAAAATTACTTTCTCTAATACAGAAAATAACTTATACGAAATTAATTTAAGTACCCTATTAAAACCTTAGTACTTTGAGAAATGAGATAATCTACTTATCAGTAGATTATCTCATTTCTTTAATTTACGGTAATTGGCAAATATCCTCTTCTTTTCTATCATAGTAATCAGCAGTCAACCCGAGTAACTGAGGAACTGTTGCTGAAATGGCAATAGATGAAAAAGTACCAACCAATACCCCTGTAAACAGGGCGATAGAAAAGCCTGCTAGAGATTCTCCAGCAAAAATCCAAATGGCAATGATTGTAACTAATGTCGTTCCAGACGTAATCATCGTTCTTACCAAGGTGGATTTAATTGCTTTATTGATAATATTATCTATTTTAACTTCACTATTCGTTTTCATTATTTCTCTAATTTTATCGCCAACTATAATTGAGTCGTTGAGTGAATAACCTATGATTGCCAGTAAACTTGCTAAAATCGTTAAATCAAAAGTAATGCCGAACCATGCAAAGAGCCCGAGTACGATCAGCACATCATGAAAAAGTGCAATAACGGCCCCTGCCGCTAAACGCCATTCAAATCTGAAAGATAAATACATTAATATAACGATGATTGCTGTTAACAGCGCTAAGCCTCCTTGGTTTATCAATTCTTCTCCTACTTGGCTGCCTATGTATATTGCATCTTGAGGAGTGATAGTTAATTCACTGTGTAAAGCAAAATCTGCGAGCCACTCTTTACCTTTTAAACTAGACAGATTATCCGCTTGTTGAACGCTCCAATGTGTCCCTCCATCGGCGGATGTTACTTTAAAACCTTCTGGAAGGTATGAAGTCAACAAATCGGTCATTTGCTTTTGATTAATCGATTTTTCGGTAGAAAATTCAGTAAGGTAACCGCCAGTAAAATCTAAACCAAGCGCTAAGTTTTTGCTAAATAGACCAAATAGCGCAATTACAACAAATACTAGAGCACAATAAAAACTAGCGATTCGAAAGTGACTCAAATTAAAGTACTTATTAAATTTTAAGTTGTTCATGTGTTAACTCCCAATAATTGCGTTTTATTTTTTCTAATAACCATGTTTGTTAAAGCTTTTGAAACAAAAACGCCAGTGAACATGCTGGTTAAAATTCCTAAACACAAAATAAGCGCAAAACCTTTAACGGGTCCATTACCTATTGTGTACAAAATAATTCCAGTGATCATTGTTGTGATATTTGCATCAAGGATGGTTGAAAAAGCACTTTTATAACCTCTTTCAATAGCTTGAATTACTTTATGACCGCGCTTTAATTCTTCTTTTATACGCTCAAAAATGAGTACGTTAGTATCAACAGCCATACCTACCGTTAATACTAAGCCTGCTATTCCAGGGAGTGTCAGTACAGCGCCCGGAAGTAAGGACATTAAGCCGAGCAAACTAATTAAGTTTAAGGCTACATTCGCTATTACACCTAAACTTCGATACCAAAAAACCATAAATAGCAGCGTAATACCAATGCCGACACTTAATGCTTTAATGCCATTGTTGATATTATCAATACCAAGTGTTGCTTCAATAGTGCGTTGCTTAACTATGGTTACAGGAGCCGTTAGTGAACCTGCTCGCAATAATAAAGACAGTTCTTGTGCGGCTTGTTGGCTCGACATATTAGTGATACTAAATTGTGATCCTAAATGTTGTTGTATGGTGGCGACATTGATAACTTTGCTCTTCTTGATCATCTTGTTCTGAACATTTCGGTAAAATTCAGAAAAGACAGTCACCATAGTGTTACCTACATTCTGTTTAGAAAATTGAGACATTTTTTTACCACCAATAGCATCTAACGTTAGATTTACTAAAGGCATACTCATTTGATCTTGTCCTGCACGAGCATTCTTAATATTGCTGCCAGAAAATACAACTTTACTGTTTAAATTGAGTTTTCGGCCATTTTCGTCGGTCATACGTAAGATACCCGCTGCTTTTGAATTCTCAGCAAGTTGATAAAAATCAAGTGTTGCGGTGGCACCTATGATCCGTCTAGCTTCATCAGGGTCATTAACACCAGGTAGCTCAATACGAATATGATTTTTGCCTTGCTGCAATGTAACTGCTTCTGTTATACCAAGTTCTTCAATTCTTCCTCGCATGGTTTTTAATGTTTGTTTCATGGTTTCTTGACGAAATTTAGCTGTCTTTTGAGAAGTAAATGACAAAGTGATTTGGTTATCCTTGTCTTTTTGCTGCGTTAAGTCAGGATAGTTATCTTTTATTTGAGTAAATAGTGAATCAATTTTACTTTTTGCTGTAGTAGGAAATTTAACCGATAAATTTTGACTAGTTTCATCAACTTGCTTATTTCCACTGTTTTGGATAACAGTTACACCTCGGATACGGTCTTCCATTGCTATAGTTTTTATCTCTAATACTATATTTTTCAAACGGTCGAATAAGGCTTGTTTTGTATCAACTTCGAGTACAAACAATACGCCACCACTTAAATCTAAACCTAGTTTAATGGGTTTTGCGTTAAGTGAAACTAACCATGAAGGTAAATTATTTACCACAGAGTTTTCGATAAGGTAGTTATCTTTATATTCATGAGATAACAAGCGGTTAACTGTAATTTTGTCTGTTTTATTGTTAAGCGTAATTGTTACTTTTTCTTTGCTAGTTAAAATTTCATCAACAGATAAGTTGTAGTTATCGAATAAGCTTTTAAGTTCTATTGTGGTGATTTTTGGCACGCTTGTATTAATGGGTGAAAGTTGAAACTTTACTTTATCTACATATAAGTTCGGTAGTGCACTGATTAATAAAAAAAGTAAGGCGGCTATAATTAGTAAATTTTGCCATTTAAAATATCTATATGGCATTTTTGCGGGAAAGTTCATCATAAAATCTCGAAAATTATTGCTGCAATTGTTTTCTGAAATCAGTAAAACGAGTGCAGCAAGCGTTACTATTAAACAGTAACGTTGAAAAGGAAAAACGATTATTAAGTAATGGTTAGATGATGAATCTAGGAATAATAATTAGCGCGAGATGCGTATAAGATGTTGCTGTCTTTCCAGCCAGAAAGACGTTTAGAGTTTGAACGATGGCTCAATTGTTCATACCAATTAAGTTGAATAGGAGGGTTTGCAAGGTGTTTGAACAATCCAGCGTTAAGTTTTATTTTAAAAAACTCTATAACGAGAAAGTAATTAGGTGTGTTTTGTATTTCATTAGAAAATACAGAGGCAGAAGCTTGATAGATACGAGGTAAATTGAATACTTCTTCTGGTTCGCTCTCATCGAGTAATGAAATATCACTGATGGATGTTTCAACGTTATTTATTTCAAGTGGTAATGTTAAAGGGGATGATGAAGCGTTTTGGACTAAATTTTCGATCGGTAAGGCATTAGCAGTTTGCGCTAATACAAATAAACAAAGTAAAATCGAGAAATTACGCCACATGATGAAATAATACTATTTAAAGAGAAACTATTATATGAGGACGAGTGTTGAAGTTTCAATAGACGTTTAAAATAAACTCATTAAAAGGGTCTGAAGATATGATGAAAACTTTCACACGGACAAAACTTTTAATTTTATCGTTTTTAGCACATTTTCTATTGGTATTGTCTGTTTAACACTGATAAGTTGTCAGAGGGTTAACCATCTAGGAGTCTAACCAGCGAGTTAGACATACACATGAAAATAATAAAATACTAAGGTGTGCAATTACAGTGCTTTTAGTATTGATGTAAAGAGAAATGACTATGTTTTACCAAACCGACGACGTTCGCATTAACAAAATAAAAGAATTATTACCTCCAATCGCATTAATTGAGCGATTTCCAGCTTCTCAAGAAGCGTCTAAGTCGGTGTTTTCTGGGCGTAAAGCCATCAGTGAAATTTTTAATCATCAAGATGATCGTTTATTAGTCGTGATTGGTCCTTGTTCAATACACGATACTGAAGCCGCTTTAGAATATGGTCAGCGATTAGTTAAATTGCGTGAAAAGTATAAAGACACCCTTGAAATTGTGATGCGAGTTTATTTTGAAAAACCTCGTACAACCGTCGGGTGGAAAGGTTTAATCAATGACCCATACATGGATAATACTTTTAAGCTTAATGACGGTCTTCGTATTGGTCGTAAATTATTACTCGATTTAAATCATGTGGGTATGCCTACAGCAGGTGAGTTTTTAGATATGATCACGCCACAATATATGGCTGATTTTATGTGTTGGGGAGCCATTGGCGCTCGTACGACAGAAAGCCAAGTGCATAGAGAGCTTGCCTCTGGATTGTCATGCCCTGTTGGCTTTAAAAATGGTACTGACGGTACAATTAAAGTGGCTATCGATGCTATCGGCGCCGCAAGTGCACCTCATCATTTTTTATCTGTCACTAAGTATGGTCATTCAGCCATTGTAGAAACAACCGGTAATAAAGATTGTCATATTATTTTACGCGGTGGTAAAACGACGAATTTTGATGCAGATAGTGTGCAAACAGTCACTGAGCAATTAGAAAATTCTTCACTTAATACCAAAATAATGATTGATTTCAGTCATGCTAACAGTAGTAAAAAGTTCGAAAATCAAATGTTAGTTTGCCAAGATGTTTGTCAGCAAATTGGTGGCGGTAATAATAATATTTTCGGTGTTATGGTCGAAAGTCATTTAGTCGAAGGCCGTCAAGACTTAGTTGACGGTGAAGTTGCTACTTATGGACAAAGTATTACCGATGCCTGTATTGGTTGGGCTGATACTGAAGATTTATTATCTCAATTAAGTGATTCAATTATAACGCGTAGAAAATAATTTAATTGATTTTATTCGTATAAAAATAAGTAAAGCCAATCAAATATGATTGGCTTTTATCGTTATAGGCTTTGAATATCATTAATGGGAGATAATAAGACGGCGTCACTACTTTTCTTGGTCTTTTGACTGTAACTAGAAAAGACTATGTTATAGCCAATACTTAACGTTTCTTTTACCAAGCTTGTGCATACAAAAGGGCTGGGTAGATTACGACTCACTTTTTCTTCAAAATTTAATTCATTACTTGTTAAAATATCAATAGTGGCAGGCTCTAATATGGAAATTAATTTTGGTAGCAGTGAAATCAAGTCAAAATTAGCGCTGACACTGATATAGCTACTTTCAGCTTGAGGAGTAATATGGACGGTGAAAAACTTATCGTTTTTAATACCGTTTAAAGAATATCCAAAAGGGTGAAATACATGATCATTAATAGAAAAGCCTGGAAACAACCCATCTATTTGAAATAAGGTACGTATTTCGTTTGCCGTTAACTCACCATGAGTTAATAACTTACTCGCTGAGTGGCTAATGTGGTAAGCGACAATCTCATAACTTTTATCGCTAACTTTTGCTTTATATTCATTATCTTGATGAAAAAGGTAGTTGTGATGCGAGTCAACAGCGCCAAACCGATAAGCGGCTCCAGATACATATTGTCGTAACACTTGTATATCCTGAGAGAAACAACTTGGTTGAGCATAGGAAAAATATTCATTTTTACGTTGATATTGGATTTGTTCAATAGCTTGTAAGCTAAACTCATTGATAAAAAACTCAATAGCTTTAATGAGTTGAGTTGTTCCGCAAGTGATTAAAAGTAATTTGTGGGGCCAAATAAATAAACTTGATTCTGACAGTAAAAATGCTTTGGATTGACTGTTTTCTATGCTCGATAAAATTTTGGCGCCACTACTTTTTACTAGATCATGCCAAAAAGAATCAGCGATGTCTGTTAATAATGAAAGTTTACTTTCGTTAACTATTATCTGAACTTTTTTTTCTGAACCTTCAAAAAACAATGAATATCCTATCTTTTTTTTATTAATACCATTCGTATCACTATTGTACCTATTTGTTGTAAAATAACACTCGCATTTTATTGATTCTCCATTTAAGGTATTGAAAAATTAATAATTAGCAGGTTTTCATTTGTTAAACATTCATAGACTATTCATACTCATTCAATTTGAACTAATACGCATTTTTAAAACTAAAAATGGTTTAATTGCCTTAAGCGCTTTTTGTGCTGTTTGGTTTATTCTTTTATATTATATGGTTAGTTCTGCAACAGAACTTATATTTTCTGATGGTTTCAAAATTGTTGCTAGCACACTTTTTGGATCATTAGGTTTGAATGCTTTACTAGAATGGCCCGTGGCAGAGTTTGCTATTTATTGGCTTCTCGCGGTTTATTCATTTCCATTGTTTGCACTTTTTGTAACGAGTGATCAAACATGTTCAGACAAAGCACGCGGAACGTTACGTTTTATTACTTTACGTGCAACCCGAAGCGAAATATTAATAGGCCGTTTTCTTGGTCAATTTTTAATTATAGTGGCTTTGATTTTCTTAACCTTGATTGCTTGTATTGCATTGGCTGCGTCTCGTGATGGCACTTTATTACTTCCAGCTATACAGCAAGCTATTGTGTTTTTTATTGAATTATCAATACTTATTACTCCCTTTATTGCGCTAATGTCATTCTTTAACAGTGTTTTATCATCAGCTAAAATGAGTATTGTCGCCAGTATTTTATTTTATACATTAGGTGCGCTTTTAATTGGTTTTATTCAGTTTCAGTTGAACAGTGGTTTTTTTCTAGATTACCTTTTCCCTGGTACACAAATAAGTAAAGTTGTTTCCTTAGAAGGACTCGATTTTAAACACTACTTAATTCCATTGTTGCAAACAGTTGTGTTGTTATTTGCAGCGGACAAATTATTAAAAAGGGCATCAATATGAGTAATCTTAATAACCAGACTGGCCCATTGATTCAAGTTAAAAGCCTTACAAAGTCTTTCAACGAACATTTAGCACTAGATAATGTATCTTTTTCACTTGAAAAAGGAGAGCCTATCGCATTGGTAGGGCCTAATGGTGCAGGTAAAACGACATTGTTTAGCATATTATGTGGTTACCTTTCACCGAGCAGTGGGAGTGTTCAAGTTGCAGGACTTAATGCCGGGCATTCAAGTTTATTCGGGCGTTTAGCCGCTTTACCTCAAGATGCTCAATTTGATCCTCGTTTTACCATAGTCCATCAATTAACCTTTTATGCTCAGCTCCAAGGATTCTCTCGTAAAAATGCACAAAAAGAAGCGGTTAGAGTATTAGAGCTTGTAGGATTAGCAGACACCTCTAAAGCTAAACCTGATGAATTGTCACACGGTATGCGTAAACGTGTATCCATTGCACAAACGTTAATCGGATCACCAGAAATTGTAATGCTAGATGAAGCCACTGCTGGACTCGACCCCATAAATGCGAGAGAGGTGCGTGAATTGGTTTCAACGTTGTCATCTGACATTACATTCATTCTTAGCTCTCATGATTTAAGTGAATTAGAGCGATTATGTAGCCAAGTTTTATATTTAGAAAAGGGGCGATTACAGCAGCACCAAAGTTTACAGAATGATACTGAACAGCGTTATTTGACCTTGAGAATGAAACAGCCTTACGATAACTTTATTGAACTGATTCAATCAATGTCTAACGTAGAGGCCATAGAACAAACACAAAAAAATGAATTTGTGATTAAAACCTCTACAAATATTTCTGAAAACGATCCGTTAGATTTACAAATATTGCAGCTTTGTCATAAACAACAATGGCAATATTCACAATTAACAAACGGTAAAACTTTAGAAAATAGATTATTCTAGTTTTTCCCTGCTGGAATGAATTCACCATCAAGGTCGACACGCTTTTGTGTTCGGCCGTTGTTTTGTAGATCTAACCAATCAAGGTAATCTTCAATAGGCATGGGTTTTGCGTAATAATAACCTTGACCAATATCACACCCAAAACTACGCAGAGTATCTTCATCTTCTTGGCTATTAATACCTTCAGCAACAACTTCTAACCCTAAACCTTTTGCCATTTTAACGATTGCTTCTGCAATAGTTTTGCGTTTTTTATCGTCATTGACATTTTCAACAAATTGTCTATCAACTTTAAGCTCTTGGAAAGGAAGATGATTAATCTGCGCCATTGATGAATAACCTGTGCCAAAATCATCAATACTAATAGTGAAACCTAAGTCGCTAAATTTTTGTATTAAATCAAGTGACTGCTTATTGTGACTGATTGATGCAGACTCTGTTAATTCAAGAATGATTTTTTCAGCGGGAATTTCACTTTCTTCGATAATCGTAAGTGCATTATTAAAAAAGTGTTCATAAGCGATATCTTTACCACTAATGTTAATGGATACCATATGATTGTGTTTTGTCAATATTTGCTGATGTTGCATGAGAGAGCGCTTAATAACCCATAATGTTAACTGATTAATAAGACCAAGATCTTCAGCTAAAGGGATAAAGGCTTCAGGAGAAATAAAACCTTCAGTTTTATGATTCCAACGAATGAGGCACTCGCTACTGCAAACGCGTAAGGTTTTCAAATCAATCTGCGGCTGATGGTAGACTTCTAATGTATCTTGCTCGATAGCATCTTTTAGATCGGCTGCTAACATTAATAAATGACTGGTTTGATCTGATTTTTCACTTTGGTAATAAGCCCAACGATCATACAACAATTGGGCATCATTCACCGCTAATAAAGCATGATTAATTAATAAGTAATTAGCCTCTCCATGTTCTGGATAATTAGCAATACCTACGGCCGCAGATAAAGGCAATTTTAATTCATTAATTTGGAAGGTTTCAGATATTAACTGCTGTATTGATTTAACTAATATGGGTAACTCTTGTTGATTTTTCTTTTTATTTACAATAATAGCTAGACAGTTATTCTGTAAAAAACTAATTTTTTCGTTCTTACCTGCCAACGTTACAATTGCATCATTATGAATGAATAAAGAGCTTAAACGTTGGCTTAAACGCTTAAATAAGGCCGCGTTCGCTTTATCATTAATATATAATGAAATTTGTTCAATATGCTCTGGTTTTATGACAAGGACACTAAAGTTATTTTGTCCTGAAAGGTGTAACTCTGTCATGGCATTTTCAAGCATTGTCTTGCGTGGTAAATCATTAAGCTCATGATAACTAATGCCATGAATTTTATCTTGATCGTTTCTGCGCATTCGCTCCGCTAACGCAAAAGCCATAAAGGTTATCTCAATCATAACCGCAAATAAATATGCATTTTGTGTTAAAAATGTTGAGTCAATATAGTTTAATAGAACGAGTGGTTGTATTGATGCACCAGCCAAAAAAGGTATCCATGATATAAAGTAAAATCGGGCCCAGGCAAAATCTTTAGATAACCTTTTGGATATAATAAATAAGGAAAATAAAATGAATAAAGGTTGTATTGAAAAAAACAGTTTAGCTTGAGCTACGTTGTCTAATGAAAGAGAGTACAAAGAAAGAACAACTAAAAATATGGAAAACACCATGGTTATTTTATAAATATTATTTTTAAATTGATCGTATCTTAAAAAAAACAATGAAAACAATAATAAAAATAAAACAAGAAAAAAATGGGTGAATAACAAATACTCATGAATAAGATATTGAACATGCTTAGAGAAAATTAAGTATCCGTAACCAGTTAAACCTGCAAGAACAATAAACGAAGAGAGCAAATAGCCAATGTAAACGAGGTAAACCTTATCTTTTATCGCAAAATATAGGACAAAGTTATAGGCTGACATCAATAAAATAATACCAATAAAAACACCATAAACTATTTGTGTGTAGTCAATACGTTTACCAAATTGTTTTTTGTCATAAAGGATCAATGGCACATTAGGGGGGCCATTACTTTTTAAATGAGTTATAAGTTGTATAGAGCTATTTTCAGGGAGGCTAAATCCAATATGAGGAAAGAGGTCTAAGATTTTTTCTTGCTTGAGGCTTGGTTTTTGCTGTGTGACTACTTGTACGTTTTTTATTGTAGAGTTGATTCTATAAACATCAAAAAATGCCAGCATACTGTTATCCGCATGCAATACAATATTTTGGCTAACAGGAGTATTATTCGTAATGTTGACTTTTATCCAATAGGATTGATTGCCTAAATCATAAGGAATATCATTTGGTAATGACGGCCTGAACACACGTTCAGGTTCTTTTTTATTGAAGAGAGTTTTAATGTCAAAATTGTTTTTATGATCAACATAATAACTAAATTCACTTGTCACTATAGAAGAGTCATGACTAAAAGAAAGATCATCAATATTGCTGATAAATTTCCATACACTGTTGAGAATAAAAAATAATGCGAGAGAAATACAAAAAATGAATATTATTCTCAGTATCGTATAAAAATTTAAAGGTAATTTGATCATAAGAGTAATTTTAAGCATAGCTAAAAAGTTGTATGTTATTAATTTAGCAGAAGAACTGTGATAAAGGCAGGTAATTTTAAAAATAAAAAGCTCACTGTTTAAAAAGTGAGCTTTACGATTGAATAGCGTAACTTATTGTTATAATTTATATAAATAGTCTATTAAAAAGCAGTTGTATCTTTAAATAAGCCTACTTTTAAATCTTTAGCTGTGTAAATTACTTTACCATCAACTAATACTTCGCCATCCGCAATACCCATAAATAATTTGCGTTTAATTACACGCTTTAACGTGATTTTATAAGTTACTTTTTTATTGGTAGGTAAAATCTGACCGGTAAATTTAACTTCGCCTACACCTAATGCACGGCCACGACCGGGTCCACCAGACCAACCAAGGAAAAAACCAACAAGCTGCCACATAGCATCTAGGCCTAAACAACCAGGCATTACAGGGTCGCCTTTAAAGTGACAATCAAAAAACCAAAGATCAGGACTAATATCGAGTTCAGCGATGATTTCGCCTTTACCGTATTCGCCGCCATCATCAGTTATCGAAATAATCCTGTCCATCATTAACATATTGTCTGAAGGTAATTGACTGTTTCCTTCACCAAACATTTCGCCCGTACCCGCTTTAACTAAGTCTTCTTTAGAGTATGAATTTTGATCTAACATGTGGTCACTTTCTTGAGTATTAATATATGCGCTACTTTAGCGAACACCTGTACACTAAACAACTCCGAGCAGTGCTTTATTTGATGTTTATTCATATAATATTAGATTGTTAAGCTTTTTTTATATATGATTTGGTTACGCATAACCCAGGTTTCTATCTTGATTGTATTGGTAAGTTATTGATGAATGACAAAAAAAAAGCATTTAGTAATGCAGAAAAACAAAAAAGATACCGGGATCGTCAAAAAGAGTCTGGAAAAAAAGAAATGCGTGGTTATTTATCACCAGAAGCACAAAATTGTTATGAATTGATTGCCGAGCAAACGAAATGGACAGATAGTGTTATATTGAGTAATGCCGTTCGATTAACTTATGCTGCATACAAAAACGGTCAGATTGGTTTGTTAAATAACTGGTTAAATAAGCATGACTTATAGTTTATTTTTAGCCTATTTGTGGGTTAATAAAGCAGTAGAATATTTCTGTTACATTATTTCATTCAAGATGGCTGAATTCAATTGTGCTGGTTGTTAATACTCTATATGCTTTAGTCATAATAAGAATATGAACTATAATATTCTCTTACTTTATAAAAATAATTAAGGTGAAATTCGTTGATAAATGTTCTATTGGTTGATGATCATGAGTTAGTGCGTACAGGGATTCGAAGAATCCTTGAAGACGTGAAAGGACTTAAGGTTATTGGCGAGGCAGAAACAGGCGAGGAAGCCGTACTATTTTGTCGTAAAACCGAACCAAATGTTGTTCTTATGGATATGAACATGCCTGGAATAGGCGGTTTAGAGGCAACAAAAAAAATAATTCGTTATTCTCCTGATATAAAAGTTATTGTTTTAACTGTGTATTCAGAAGATCCAATTCCTACTAAAGTTATGCAAATTGGTGCAGCAGGTTACCTAACCAAAGGTGCTGGTGCTGATGAAATGGTCAATGCTATTCGTGCCGTTAATAGTGGACAACGTTATATTACGCCAGATATTGCTCAGCAAATGGCATTAAGTCAATTTAAGACGAATGAAGAAAACCCATTTAATACCTTGTCTGAACGTGAACTTCAAATCATGTTGATGATAACGCGAGGCGAAAAAGTCCCTAGTATTTCAGAACAATTAATACTGAGTACAAAAACGATCAATAGTTACCGTTACAGAATGTTTGAAAAGTTAAACGTCGGTAATGATGTAGAGTTGACTCATCTCGCTATTCGTCACGGTATGATAAAAACAGAAACATTATAAACTTGCCAGATTCTCAGCCTCTTTTTGACCATCAAGCTTTTCTTTCTTCAGTTTCCCAACAAGCTGGTGTTTATCGAATGTATGATAAACATCAAACAGTTATCTATGTAGGGAAAGCTAAACAGCTTAAAAAACGACTCGCTAGTTATTTTCGTAAAGATGTCGGTAACACCAAAACAAAAGTCTTGGTAAGTCATATTATCGCGATTGATGTAACCGTTACTCATACAGAGGGTGAAGCTTTAATCCTTGAAAATAACTACATAAAGAAATATCTACCAAAATATAATATTCTACTTCGTGACGATAAATCCTACCCATATTTACTGATCACCGATCATAAACATCCAAAATTAGGTGTTCATCGTGGGGGTAAAAAAATTAAAGGTGATTATTTCGGGCCATATCCAACGGTTGGTGCTGTTTGGGAAAGTTTACGCTTAATGCAAAAATTGTTCCCGGTTCGCCAATGTGAAGATAGCTATTATCGTGCTCGCAGTCGTCCTTGTTTGCAGCATCAATTAAATCGATGTTCAGCCCCCTGTGTCGATAAAATCTCAATTGATGATTATCAGCAACAAGTTGATCTAGCAAAACTCTTTTTACGAGGGAAAAGTTCCACGGTAATTGATAGCCTTGTCCATGAAATGGAACAAGCGAGTCAATCGTTGAATTTTGAGGCTGCAGCTAAATATCGCGATCAAATAGCAACATTACGACAAGTTCAAAAGCAACAATTTGTTAGTGGCGTTGTGGCAGAACTAGATGTTATTGGACTACATATTAATAAATCACAGGTTTGCGTACATGTACTATTCATTCGAGATCAAAAAATTCTTGGTAGTAAAAGTTATTTTCCGAGTATTCCAGCTAATACAGAAAAAAATGAAGTTTATGAAGCTTTCATAAGCCAACATTATTTAGGGCAAGATTTAAAGAGTGCAGCTATACCCAAAGAAATAGTGATCAATGATACTTTTGAAAATATTGACGTACTTACTAAACTGTTAAGTGTGCAAGCTGAGCGTAATGTAAAAATATCCTCTAAGGTACGAAGTGAGCGAGCACAATATTTAAAATTGGCATGTACTAATGCAGAAAACGCATTAGCCACTAAGAATAGTCATAAAGAGTCCATGCAGGCTCGTTTCTCAGCATTAAATGAGGTATTTGAGCTAGATAATGGTATCAATCGAATTGAATGTTTTGATATTAGTCACACTATGGGACAACAGACCGTTGCATCCAACGTTGTATTTAATCAAGAAGGGCCTTTAAAGAGTGATTATCGTCGGTATAATGTTTATGGCATTACTCCAGGTGATGATTATGCTGCAATGGCCTTTGCATTAAATAAACGGTACGGCAAAATGACCAGTATGGAAAATATGCCTGACATTATTTTTATAGATGGTGGTAAAGGACAATTATCAAAAGCGGAAGAGTTTTTTGCAAAACTTCAAACTGTGATTACTTTAGAAAGAATCCCATTATTAGTGGGGGTTGCTAAAGGTGAAGGCCGAAAGCCTGGTCTAGAAACATTGATATTAGCCGGTAGTCATCAACTAATATCCTTACCATCCACCTCATCTGCCTTACATTTAGTGCAACATATTCGTGATGAATCACATCGTTTTGCTATTACAGGCCATCGAGCTAAGCGTCAAAAAGCTAGCAAGAAATCGACTCTTGAATCTATTGAGGGTATTGGCGCAAAAAAACGTCAAGCATTATTAAAGTATTTAGGTGGCCTTCAAGAAGTCATGCAAGCAGATAAAGCTACTCTTGAGAAGGTGCCGGGTATTAGTAAAGTTCTCGCTGATACGATCTACAGTGCTTTACACGAGAAATAAATACAGCGTTACATAGATAAGTATGCCACATTAATATTTACTCATTATTTTTGTTTTATTGATAAAAATTTTCGTCTCTGTCTTAATCTGTGTAGAATGTGGCAACGCTTTATTGTTTTAGTTGTAAAATTTATTTATGTGGACTATTCCAAACCAAATCACCATGTTTCGGATAATATTAATACCGGTATTTTTAGTGGTGTTCTATTTACCCGTGTCATGGAATCATTTCGGCGCATTTGCCGTATTCTGGCTGGCATCTATTAGTGATGCTCTTGATGGCTACTTAGCCCGGAAATTAAATCAATCATCAGCTTTTGGGGCG
>JASDWX010000076.1:0-573 GCA_041890515.1 Alteromonadaceae bacterium | reverse complement strand
CCAGTTGCTGATAAGTTAATGGTTGTTGCGGCTTTAGTGTTACTTATACAAGATTACCAATTATGGTGGATTTCAATTTCCGCGATATTAATGATTGCTCGTGAAATTTTTATCAGCGCTTTACGTGAATTCATGTCTTCACGTGGAAAACGCGATGAAATTGCGGTTTCACAAATGGGAAAATATAAAACAGCTGCACAAATGTTAGGAATTATGGGATTAATTTGGCAGCCTGATTATGATATTCCATTAATTTTGTTCTATTTCCCACATGAAATACTTATGTTTATTGCATATAGCTTTTATGCGATAGCTACAGTGCTTACTTTTTGGTCAATGATCTCATATTTTAAAGTAGCTTGGCCTGAGTTAGCCAGAAAAGATAGTTAGAAACGACGTTTTTAGTTAAAAAATCGTCAAATTAGCCGCTTTTTGAGCAGTCAAAATAAAATTGAAATTAAATAGTTGACTCCCAATAATTTCAATGTAGAATGCGTCCCAAGTTGACAGGGAGTCAGCAGATGAAGCGGCTGTAGCTCAGCTGGTAGAGCATCACGTTGCCAACGTGAATGT
>JASDWX010000075.1:0-3551 GCA_041890515.1 Alteromonadaceae bacterium | reverse complement strand
GCACTATAGAGCGGTTTAAAAATGCCAGCCATTGGCTAATGCATGAAAATCCCATTGAAATTAACAAGGCTATTACCTGCTTTATTAAAGGGTAAATATTTTTAAAGTAAAAAAATTATAACAATAACTTACAAAAATAAAATAAGGCTATCGAATGTCAATTGACTCTACACCCGAAAGTGCCAAGCAATCGACTCCTTTGTTGGATTTTAATGGTCATGTTTTTGAAGTTAATAAATTAGACTTAAAAAAAACGCGAATCGAACCATTAGCTATTCAACAAACACGAGTCAAAAATGAGGTAATCCTTAACGTTGATAAATTTGCCTTAACGGCAAATAATATAAGTTACGGTATCACGGGAGACACTTTAGGCTATTGGCGCTTTTTCCCACCGCAGACACTCTCAAGAGAAAGTAAGTCTTCAAACAATCAATGGGGGCGTTTGCCTGTTATGGGTTTTGCGACAGTTGTTTCTTCAAATAATCATGAAATACAAGTAGGTGAAAAGGTATGGGGTTTTATGCCAATGGCTACTCATGTAAAGATACTTGCTGGTAAGATTAGCGATTTAGGGTTTTCAGATGTCAGCCCTTACAGAGATGGCTTAGCACCATTATATGCCGCTTTTGAACGCGTAAAAAGTAACCCTTTTCATTCAATCGAACATGAAGATTATGAAATACTCGTACGTGGACTATTCATAACATCTTGGCTAGTTGATGACTTTATGGACGACAATCAATACTTCGGTGCATCACAATACCTTATTACGAGTGCATCAAGTAAAACCAGTATAGCCCTTGCCTTTGCTGTTAAAAAACGGCGGAGACGCCCCTCTATTGGTATTACTTCTTCAAAAAACAAGGCGTTTGTTGAGTCTTTAGATTGTTACGACCAAGTAATAAGTTACGATGAAATTACACATCTTAATGCTGATACCCCCTCAATACTCGTGGATATGGCTGGGGGTAAAGCAACATTAACGGCCATTCACTGTCATTTTACAGAACAATTACGTTATTCATGCCGTATTGGCGCTACTCACCATAATGATATGTTACCCGCTGACATTTCAAAAAACAGCGGTTTACCTGGCGCCATACCTACTTTCTTTTTTGCACCTTCACAATTGAAAAAGCGTACTAAAGATTGGGGGAGTAAAGAAACAATGAAACAAATTGGTTATTCATTACAAGGCTATATTGACTTTTGTCGGTCAGTCATGTCGATAGAACATACAACGGATAAAAACGATATTGATGCGATATATCAACATATTTTGTCAGGGACAGCAGATGCGTCTACGGGGCAAATTGTTTCTTTATAAAAACTATTTTTTTAAACAGTTTCAGTTAATGTTGGACTGTCACATAAACAAGTACACTGGAGATTAACATGGAAGGCACTGAATTAGTTACATTCGTTAATACACAAGTTGTTCCTATTTGCATATTTTTAATTATGATGGGAATGGGGTTATCACTTGTACCCAATGATTTTAAACGTGTACTTAAATACCCAAAAGCTGTATCAGTTGGTTTGGTCAATCAGCTTATATTTTTACCGCTCATTGGTTTTACGTTAGCAACGGTCATGCCATTAGAGCCAGAATATGCCGTAGGTGTAATGCTTTTAGTGCTTTGTCCGGGTGGAACTACATCAAATATGTTTTCCCACTTGGCTAAAGGTGATGTCGCACTCTCGGTAACAATGACAGCCGTTGCCAGTCTTATTACTGTTTTTACTATCCCAGTCGTATTAAACTTATCTTTGAAGCACTTTATGGGCGAAGGAAGTGAATTTCAGTTACCTATGGTGGCTACAATGTTGAGCTTAATGAAGCTAACGATTGTTCCTATAGGTATAGGTATGTTAATTAAGCGATTAGCCCCTAATTTTGCAAGCAGTTCGCAAGCGCATGTGTCTAGATTTGGCATATTATTTCTCACCTTATTAATAATATTTTTAACCTATATTCAACAAGAAATTGTGCTTCAGGCATTTATCGCTGCAGGACCCATTTCTCTAGTGCTTAATATTTCAACCATGGCGTTAGGGTATTATTCAAGTAAATGGTTTAAATTGAACCCGGCTCAAACTTCATCTATTACAATAGAGGTGGGGTTACAGAACAGTACTTTATCAATGTTTATGGCATTAACACTGCTCGCAAATTATAAAATGTCATTCACACCGGCTATTTATACATTGGTTATGTTATTCACCGCGGGTATTTTAGTTCGATTTTTACGTTCAAAATATCATTTGAAATCTCAACGCTTTTCAAATGCCGACGAAGATATGACCGCAATTACCGCATCTAAGACTGATTAAAGAGTCATAAATATAAAGAGCTTTAATTTAGGTTAAAGCCAATAATACATATAAATCAATAAAAATTAAGAGGTAAAAATATTGTCATGATCACAATTCATCATTTAAATAAATCAAGATCGAAACGTGTTATTTGGTTACTCGAAGAACTTGGGATGCCTTATAATATCGTCGAACATCAGCGCGATCCAATCAGTAATTTATCACCTGAAAGTTTGAAATTGATACACCCATTAGCAAAAGCGCCTGTTATTGTTGATGGGGATGTCACCTTGTGTGAATCGGGTGCAATAATGGAATATATCCTTAATCAAGCCCCCTCAAACACATTAAGACCAGATACTGACAGTAGCGAATATTATCATTACTTAGAATGGTTGCATTTTGCAGAGGGCTCGTTAAGTTTACCCGTAATATCAACCTTAATCATGTCAATGGAAATGCGTGATGGGACAAAACCCCTTGATGGTTACATCGCTAAAGAATTACATCTTGATTTGTCATATATAGAAAATACTTTAAGCGTGAGACGTTATTTTACTGGTGATTGTTTTAGCGCTGCTGATATTATGATGTCTGTGATGCTCGAAATAGCAGAAAGTCTTGGATTGTTAGAGAAAAAACCAAAAATTAAAGACTACCTCGTTAGCATGAAACAACGACAAGCTTATCAAAAATCGGCAACGTTTGGTTAGAAGCCAATCATATTAAACAAAAATATATAGGAAACATCATGGAATTAATCGATTTTGAATTAAATGAAAAAATAGCAACAATCACCTTAAAAAATGGCAAGGTTAACGCAATATCTCATCAAGTCATAACAGAAATAAATAGTGCTTTAGACCAAGCAGAAGCGGCCAGTGCTGCTGTGATATTAACAAGTCAACCCGGTATATTTTCAGCGGGTTATGATTTGAAAACAATGAAAGAAAGCTCAGATTCTGCTGTATCGTTAGTCACTGCAGGCTCAACATTAACGCGTCGTATGTTGTCATTCCCCTTTCCTATTATTGGCGCATGTACCGGCCATGCCATTGCCAAAGGCGCTTTTTTACTTCTTAGTTGTGATTATCGCATAGGCTGCATAGGTTCATTTAAACTTGGACTTAATGAAGTTGCTATTGGTATGACGATGCACCAAGCAGGATTAGAATTAGCAAGAAACCGTGTGCCAATTAACTACTTAACGCGTTCTGTTATAAGTGCTGAAT
>JASDWX010000074.1:0-17978 GCA_041890515.1 Alteromonadaceae bacterium | reverse complement strand
GGTTTATAAACGGTTAAAGAAAACATGATAGTTCTCCGTTATTAATGGAGAACTAAGTATGGTCTATTGTGAGCTTCAAGCTCATACCTGCCATTGAATTTATTAAGGGTTTAGGGGCTGCTAGCCCCATCCAATTTACGTTAGATAACTTCCAGTGTTTCCGGGTCTTTTAAGAAATAAAAGGCTAGCACGATCAACGAAACAGGGAATAGAATCAAGTTGAAAATCGCAAGAAAAAGCGTGATTTGTAATAGGCAGACAATTAACAACAATATTCCAAAATACTTTAGCATAGGCGTATTACCTTGGCTTTGCATTAACAGAACCACACTTAAAATCAGTCCGGCAATGCTATACACCACTAATGCAGAAATAGACATGACAACGCTAGTGCCTACAACTGAATCGATTGAACTACTAGTGACTTCAAGAGGATAAATCGCGAGATAAAAATCGACAAACACTAAACTGTGCAAAAGCCCAACGGAGGCAATCATTATCATTAACAATATTTTTGTCGCACTAGAATTGAGCTGAGCTTCAATTGCGCGAGACAAACTTACGTAGATGTAAATTTCTAATGCGCCTATCAATAAAAATAGAATATCGAAGCCACTAAATGTTTGTACTTCTTGACGCATCACATCAATGAAATCTCGACCATCGGAGCCGAAAATAAATACACTACTCCAATAGATAGGGAAAAGTAGTGCTAGGGTTATTGCCGCAATACCAGGCTTTAAATAGTTACCGTTCATTATTGATCTCCGTATAAATTCCGTATTTACTCAATCGGTTACTTGCGTTCAGGCAACTGAGTTTTGTTCCTCATAAACCAAAATATCACCAGGCTGACAACCAAGTGCATGGCAAATGGCTTCTAACGTGCTAAAGCGGATTGCTTTAACTTTGCCATTTTTTAGTAAAGATAAATTAGTCATAGAAATGCCAATCTTCTGAGAAAGTTCAGTCAATGACATTTTCTTTTTTGCCAGTTCGATATCTAAATTGATTCGTATATTCATGTTAAAAGCATAGTAATAAATTCTATGTTAGTCAACTATTATCTTATGATAAACATAAAAAATTGTATTTTATACGTTAATAAATCGTACCTCTGTTACCGAATGTTAAATTGACTTTTCGGCTGATAAGCGATTAGATTATCGACTATCAGGTTGGCTTTATATCTCAGGGGCATTGAATAGCTGGTCTTTTTTAAAACCTAAAATTTACTGGGAAGAACACTTGAATTACAGCAAAAAGTTTGACACTAAAGTCTTCAACATGCATTTTAAAGTGATGCCTACACAATTAGGTGAACGACCGCAATGGTGGCTAAGCGGACTATTTTTTGTAATAAATTCACGCCAAAATCAAGACTCTCAGTAGCAAAAGTAACTATTAGTAGTCAATCTCATTTGCCTAGAATAACCAGAACCTTCACAGAAACATTTTTGTCATAAAACTGCAACCAAACTGTAATGATTATCGGTGAAAATCCGTTGTAATTATAAAGGATTACTCATCAAGGACTTACTATGCGGGTATCAAGTTTTTCAAGATTATCTGTTATTGCTATCAGTATTTTTGCCATCATATTCGTTGCAACGATGTATCATGTCGGAGCCTCCCTTACCTCAAGTAGAATTCAGTATGCTGAATATCAAAAATTAAAAACATTAACGACCGTAAAATTCTACCGCACCATTGCCACCTATTTAGAGACTGGAGATGCCAGTCTCCTCAAAACTTCACAAGTGCAACTGAATGAAATAATTACACGTTCAAAAAATTTAAATATTGGTAGTTTAAGTGATAAAATTACTCAAGAGGTTGATAAGCTCATTCAAAATATTAAAACAAAATATAGAGCCATGGGTAAGTTAAGTGGCAATCCTCTCGCTTTAATTCGTAATAGCGAAAAAAGCATGATTGCAACTAGCCATTCGCTTATAAAGTACGCCTCACAAAGTACAGCACTTAACGAACAGCAACGTGTGAATTACTTGGTCAACACGGGAAATATTGGATATGCGCTAAACAACTTAATTAACACGCGGGAAAAACTTTTTCTCAGTCAAAACTTTAGCCGCACCGGATTTGAAAGCGCTTTAAAAGATCTAGCCCTTTTAACTAAAAAATTATCACATTACCCTTTATTGGCTGTTTTCCCTGAGAACGAAGAGGCTACCAATGAAGATGACTTTTTTGCAGATGATGATGACGAAAAAGAAGACATCAGTGAAGAGGCCATTAATGAGCTTAATTCACTTATTAAGCGTTACCAAAGTGAATTTGAAAAGACCTTAACATTACAAAGCCAACGCATGACTGGATTAGCATTACTCAAAAAAAATGTTAGCTCATTAGAAGATATTATAGTTGTTGCTGAAACAGAAATTTTGAAAGACCAAGAAGCATTGAATCAGCAACTCTATTTAGTTGTCATGGGTTTACTCTCATTCTTAGTATGTTTTCTAATAGCAAATTACTGGCTACAACGTAGTGTTATTTTGAATCCATTACGTAAATTACGAGACGGTTTTGTAAAGCTGGTTGAGTTAGGGAAAGTAGATAACATTACCGATATTCCAATTAAAACTGAGCTGGGAGAAATATCTTCAAGTTTTAATAAAATGGTCAATAAGCTGGCTGAAGATGACAAAGCGAAAGCACAACAACTTGATTTAGTCGCAAAAGCATTGACGACAATGGAAAGCCAAGTTAAAAATATTTATCAATCATCAAACAGTACCAGCGCACACGTGCAAGGTGCTCGTGAAATTATGGATGCGTTAGGCCAAGCAACCGAAACCGTAAACACTTTATCAGAGCAAGTAGTGAACAATGCACAAGCCACTCAAAAAGCAATGGAAACTAGCCAAAGTCGTGTAGCTCAAGTGCTAGCAGCGAGTAAATCAACCAGTATAGCCGCACAACAAAGTAAAACAGCGATAACCTCACTCTTTCAATCTGTCGACAGCGTAACATCAATTGTTGATGTAATTGCCGCTATTGCTGACCAAACTAACTTACTTGCCTTAAATGCTGCTATTGAAGCTGCTCGGGCGGGCGAACACGGTAGAGGTTTTTCTGTAGTTGCTGACGAAGTAAGACAATTAGCCGGTAAAACTCAAGATTCACTCAAAAAAATATCTCAACGTTTAGATCTATTGCAAAGTGCGAGTAACTCAATCGAACAGACGATTGTCGATATCGAAACAGCCTCACAAAATCAAAAGACAATTGCTGACCAATTACAAGAAACCGCATTAGAGGTTACCGGACAAGCCAAAATATCGGCCACCGTGGCACAAGAATCTTTAACGCAAATAACGTTACAACGTCAGCATTTTATTTCTTTTGAGCAAGCGATGAGTAATGTCGATGAAGAAGTAAGTAACGCTCAAAAACTTGCCAATATTATTACTATTGATGTTAACAACCATGTTAATGATATCGGTTTAACACTCGAAAAAAGAGCTTAAACAAGATAAAATTAATTGATCGTTTTATAAATATTTACATAAAAATAAATGCATACCTGTGTTCTATATTCTAAAATAAATGCAGTAATGAGATTCAATTCAGGAAGTTTATGGCAAAAGCACTTTGTAAGTGGCACAAAAAAGACATTGAGAAAGGTCTTCACGAACTTGTTAACATTGTTGATAAACCACGTTTTATTTGCAAAGACTGTGCTCGTTCTTCACACGACAAAGGGTTTTTATGTAAAGCGATTAAACTTCCACTGAATCAGCCACCTAGTTAACTCACTTAATAAGAAGAATTTTATGATAAAAACCAATAATCCAATGCCATCAGGTAAATTATCGCAGTTAAAAGATGGAAGCATAATCAACCACAATACGGATGAACTTTTTGCTAACAAAAAAATCGTTATTTTCGGCTTACCCGGTGCTTTCACACCGACTTGTTCTGCCGCACACTTGCCCGGGTATGTGGTATCAGCCAATGAATTTAAAGCAAAAGGTGTTGACGCAATTATTTGTTTATCCGTAAACGATGCCTTTGTAATGCATGCTTGGGGCGAAGCACAAAATGCTGAAAACATCATGATGCTTGCTGATGGTGACGCCAGTTATACGAAAGCGCTTGGTTTAACCATGGAAACAGCAGGGTTTGGTGGATTACGCTCGCAACGTTATGCCATGGTCATTGAAAATGGCATCGTAACAAACTTACATGTTGAAAAAGCTAAAGAATTTGAGGTGAGTACCGCTGAAGCGATATTAAAAGCACTATAGAAGTGGAATGAGAATAATTGCCATTATCTATATCATTGTTTTTTAAGGTAATTATTTTTCATTATTTACAATTATCTCTTGTATCAAAGCGATGAAACAGGCATTATTTGCTTATATATTCTAATGAGGTACCACCATGTTAAAACCTGAAATGGTCAAACAACTTAATAAACAAATCAACTTAGAGTTTTACTCTTCAAACTTGTACTTACAAATGAGTGCTTGGTGTGAAGAGCAAGGGTTTGAAGGTGCAGCCATATTTATGCGTAAACATGCCGCAGAAGAAATGGACCACATGACGCGTTTATTCACTTACGTGAGTGAAACTGGCGCGTTACCTATTATCGGTACGGTTGAGTCACCACCACACGAATTTGAGTCATTAGCTGACATATTTGAAAAAACGTACAAGCATGAATGTGAAATTACCGAGCGTATCAATACATTAGCGCATCAGGCATTTACTAACCAAGATTATTCAACGTTTAACTTCTTGCAATGGTATGTAGCAGAGCAACACGAAGAAGAAACCTTATTTAAAAGTGTTTTAGATAAAATCAACTTGGTTGGCCACGACGGACATGCATTATTCTTTGTTGACAAAGATTTAGCCGAAATGGCGAAAGTAGGTACAACAAGTATTATGACTAACAGTCCTGCTTAGTTATTAAAAATAAAAGGCTTCTGCTTGGAGCCTTTCTTTTTTTATAAGTTACACCCCAAAGTTTACCTTTAAATTCAGTGAGTAAAAAACACACACCCTTCGCCATGAAAAGACTTTATACGTCAATGCTCCGTGTTAATCTGTAGCTTTTTCTGATAGTTGAAATGTGCATATTGATACTTCGATTATATTCATTAAGGCTAGGATTAAAAATGTGCTTCGCAATACTTTCGTGAGACACAATTTTAGGAAAATCATTCATTAACAAACACAGTAAGTTAACTTCTGATCCCGTCTGCACTACTGCCTGATTACAGCAATAAACTTCTCGGCTACCGAACAATATGTCAACGCTATCAATCTGAATTATTAACTGTATTGTAGCGTTTTACATAACCTTCTCCGCTGGAGTCGTCATCAGAACCACCACAGGCTGAAAGACTGAGAACTGTAGTTATTACCATTAAAAATTTCATGTTATTTATGCGATATATGTACTTTTGAATATTCATTAACTCACCTAACTCTTTATTGTTATCTCTGCTTTATGTGCAGTTCAAATACCGCCAATTAAAATGTTGGCAGTATCGAGCGTAATAGAGTCGCCGGTTACAAATTAGTGCTTACCTTTACACAACCTTGGCATTTCTTTACCTTTGTTGTTTTTGTTTAAGCAACATCACGTTTAATACCAAAGCTATTCAAGATATAATGATTTCAGGCAAATAAAGTAAATTAAAAATCATAGGAAAATGCTTTGCAAATTGACGTGTTAATTATTGGTGCTGGAGCTGCGGGCTTAATGTGTGCTGCAACAGCTGGTTATCGTGGTAAAAAAGTAGTTGTTGTTGATATGGGCAAAAAGCCTGGCCGGAAAATACTTATCAGTGGTGGCGGTCGTTGTAATTTCACCAATGAAAATGCGCTTCCTGAAAACTATATTTGTCAGAATCCTCATTTCATTAAATCTGCGCTTAGTCGTTATTCAGCCCAAGATTTCATCGAACTCGTCGATCGTCACGGTATAAATTATCACCATAAAACACTTGGACAATTATTTTGTGACGACAGCGCACAAGATATTGTTGACGTTTTGATGACCGAATGTGATTGGGCGGGTGTTGAAGTAAAAATGCGTAACGAAGTACTGTCCGTAACCAAAACAGCGACGGGATATCAAGTAAACACCAACGAAGCAACTTATACGTGTACGTCTTTAGTTGTTGCATCTGGTGGCTTAACCATGCCTAAACTTGGCGCAAGCCCCATAGGCTATAAAGTCGCTGAACAGTTCGGTTTGAATGTATTACCAACAACTGCCGCATTGGTACCTTTCACTTTGCATGACCATGATAAAAGCCGTTTTGATGGGTTGTCTGGCATCAGTCTTTTCACTGAAGTATCGAGTGATAGTGGCGACAGCTTTAAAGAAAACATTTTATTTACTCACCGAGGTTTATCTGGTCCTGCTATTTTACAAATATCGTCTTTTTGGCAAGCAGGCCAAGCAGTAACCATTAACTTATTACCTGATCACAACTTAAATGAAGTTGTCGCAGACTGGCGCCAGCATCAGGCGCAAAAATCTATAAAGAATTTGCTCGCTACTTTGTTACCCAAGCGCTTTATTGAGTGCTTAATTGAAAACAATGATATTCCAGACAAAGCAGTTAATCAGCTAAGCCACACAGAGATTGAAACACTCCATACTTTCATTCATGAATGGCAAATAAAACCTAACGTCACAGAAGGTTATCGAACAGCAGAGGTAACACTTGGCGGAGTTGATACTGACGAGTTATCTTCAAAAACCTTTGAAGCGAAAAAGAGCCAAGGTTTGTACTTTATTGGTGAAGTTATTGACGTAACGGGGTGGCTCGGGGGCTACAATTTTCAAGCATGCTGGGCTCAAGGCGTAGCAACAGGTTTAGTGGTGGCTTGTTGAATCCTAAGAATATAGTTTTAAAAAATTGAGATCTTTTAATATTAAAGATAGAGACATTTAAATGCTCAGTTCACGCATACCTTTTCTTTATAAAACATCAAAAAACACATGTAAATTACAACAGCTAACGACTTATCTGTGCGCGAAGCCGAATATTAATTGTGATAAATACCTGCTTAAAATAGGTCGCTTAGTGGCATAAGTCTATTTTTATTTCGATGTTGGCCAAACAAAGGGAGTAGGCTTAGCCGAAGTTGTTTCTGCTATTGCTTTATTCTGGGCGAGTATCCCCCTAATTAATTTCCCTGTTTCCTTGTGCTTACTACAAAATGTTTTTAGGTATAATATTTCAACTCTACTGCGTGCCCAAGGGGTTGTACGCAGAAATTTCAAACTTGATTTTAGACGGGGTTTATTGGTGAAACAACGAATATTAAGTAACTCACCCATCTTATCCCAACCAATTTTCTTCTCCAGTTCAGTTAGAATCTGTTCAAGTTTCACGCCGTGTAGCGGATCATTACTTTTATTCATAGTCTACCTAAAATCAAAAATAGCATTGTAACAAGTTTACTAAATATTGACAGGCTTATGCGTTTAACTCAGGTAAAAGTGGAACAATATATAAAGAAATGAAAATATTTTTACTTATACATGAACGTGAATTACATAGAGCAGCCAATACAGGCTCTATTGCTATAGACGATTCTAATGAAATTTTTCAACGTATACTTTTCCAGAGAGTACCCCCTAATAAAGGCCTTACTAAACTAATAGAAAATAATGAAGCGTTATTATTATATTCCAAAGGAGAATCATCATCGACAATAATTCAAGAATATGAAAATATCGTTATTATTGATGGCACTTAACCTTGAAAACTACGAATGATTCTTCATACACACTTAGGGGTAATCAACCTAAAGGAGAGCTATGCACTATAGAATGTATAATCAAAGTATTAAGAATTAAAGGGCAAAATAAAATAGCATTAGCATTAAAGTTTACACAATTTAATGGATAAAAATTTAGCAGATCATCAAAGCATACCTAGTAACAGTTGACCTGTTATTTATGCGTTGGTAATACTAAATTGGATCCGAACTCATTTATTCCTCACTTGCTAACTTTAGCTTTATGGCATTTTTTGTCCTTAGCACCTTACTTTATAAAATTTATAATTTACGAATGTAACGTTAATTTTGCTAACGCCCCCAAAGCATCATTATACGATATGTAGGGGGTAAAATTTTTCTGAGGTTTTAAGCTGACTTTTTCTTCCCCATATTATTGGTAGCTTATTCAGTATACGTAACCGTGACCTATACTTAATTAAAGTATGATGGGAGTTCACCTCATGAGCCTACAAGATGATTTCAATGTGATTATCGAAATCCCTGCCAATGCCGATCCAATAAAATATGAGATAGACAAAGACAGTGGTGCTATTTTTGTTAATCGCTTCATAGCTGCGCCAATGTTTTATCCCTGCAACTATGGTTATGTTAATAATACGTTGTCACTTGATGGTGACCCTGTCGATGTACTAGTACCGACTACCTCCCTCTAATGGCTGGTAGCGTCATCCGTTGTCGTCCTGTGGGAGTATTAAAAATGACGGATGAGTCCGGTGAAGACGCAAAAAATAATTGCCGTTCCACACAGTAGTCTAAGTAGAGAATATGACAAAATTATAAATATGGGGGATATTCCTGATTTATTAAAAGCGCAAATAGTACTATTTTTCAACATTATAAAAGTCTTGAACAAGAGAAATGGGGCAAAATTGATCGTTGGGGTGATATTGATGAGGCAAGAACTGAGATCATGTCTAGCTTTAAACGAGCTAAATTTAAATAGCTCATATGAAGAGGAGGAGGATATGGATACTGATCGAGTAAACATCACAGTATTTTATGATGGATCCTGTCCTAAATGCTTAAAAGACCGGCGGTTTTATGAACGACTTGCTGGGCAAGGTGGTGAACAGATCAGATGGTTTGATATTACCGGTCAAGATGAACATTTAAAACGTCTGATCATCGACCCACTAAAAGCACTTTCTGAACTTCACCTCCAACTTGCAGATGGCAAAATTTTATCTGAGTTAGATGCATACATCATCTTAATGGAACGGTTATGGTTACTAAAGAGCATAGCTTGGCTCATTTCTCTGCCGATAATTCGCCCTTATTTAGCAAATATTTATCACCAAAGAGTACAGAGACGATTAAAAGCATCTGGACGAATATAACCTTTATGGATTTGTCTTAATAAATAGTCCGCTTCGCCATATTAGTTCAATTGGTGAATGCTAACTTTGCACATAGAGAACTAAATTAATCTAGCTAATGTCAGCTTGATGATTCGAGAGCAGATGATGTGTTAGTTCTAGCAATTGATTACAAGTCAGTTGCTTTACCAACTGAACTAAGTCAGCACACAAAGATGTGTGCGATAAAACAACGATATATATCCGTTATATCTTAGATTCAACTACCTTGTTGATAATAATTTATAACTTTTAAATAGTCCTTATAAAGCATATTCGGGGTAAAAAAATTTATTCCGAGTTCTGTTATTTCAGGTAAGAATACGGCTTGTAATTCAGCGTCCGGATTTATTAATAATATCGCGAGTCCATGGCTGACCTGATATAAAAAGTCTTTTTGTGACGCTGATGAGACATATTCGTCTTTAATCATATTTCTTTTTATATCATTTATATCACCGCGAGTAATTTCAACTTTTATCCCTAAACTTTGCTGAAAGCTTCGGGCATCTGCTGAGTTATTTGCACGAACAGCAACAAAATTCTCTGAAAAATAATGAATATACTGAGCAAGTATTTTTTGAGAATCTCGATCGGGATCAACGGTATAAAAAATAAATTGGGTTTCTAGGTTCTCATGGTTAGTGCTGAGCATATCGTCAAGCTGAATTAAGGTTAATAAGGTGGTTGGGCAAATATCAGGGCATTGAGTATAACCGTAAGAGATAAACTGCCATTTTCCGAGAAAATAGTCTCGATTAACGGGCATGCCCCGATGATCAGTTAATTCAATACTTGTTAATTGTTGAGCATCTTTTAATACAAACCCTTGTACTAGAGGCAACTGTGCATTGTTCTGTAAATAGGTGCTAGTAGTTAAACGAAAAATATATATCGAAAATACAATGATCACTAAAATAGGTATCAGTATTAATGCTTGTTGTGAATGAAACCATTTATTTAACATTACTTTTTCACCAGAGCACGATTAAACGGTCAAGTAATAAGGCGAGAAAAAGTGCAATCAAATAGTAAATCGAAATACGGAAGGTTTTTAATGCTAATTGACTATTTACGGTTATTTTAAGTTGTATTGCAAAATAGCCAAACCACAGCCCGAGTAATAAAACTATGTATAAATACACCTCACCAGAATAATTAAAAATATACGGTAATAAACTAGCAAGAACCGTAGCTATAGTATAAATCAACACACAAGTCTTGGTGTAGTCAACCCCCTTAACAACAGGCAACATAGGTACGTTAGCTATTCGATAATCTTCCATCCTGTCTATAGCTAATGGCCAAAAATGAGCCGGTGTCCACAAAAAAATGATCAAAGTCAGTAATAAAGGCTCTAGGTCAATGCTATTGGTGATACTTGTCCAACCTAATAAGGGGGGGATAGCACCAGCAAAACCTCCGTAAACAATATTTTGTGGTGTTTTATGCTTTAAAAAACAAGTATAAATAACAGCGTAACCAATAAAGCCCACTAAAGTCAGTAATGCAGTTAATACATTGACATATTTTAATAGTAAGAACATTGAACTAAAGGCTAAAGCAGAGGAAAAAATTAACGCCTGTTTATTGCTAATACTCTGTTTAACGAGCGGCCGCCATTGTGTTCTTTGCATTTTGGCGTCAATGTTAACATCGACAACATGATTAATAACCGCAGCAGCACAAGCCGCAAAACCAATAGCGACATTTGCAATAAACATCAACTTAATATCAAAGCTTTGAGCACTGGCTAGATACATGCCAACCATAGCAGTGATCAATATCATCAACACCACTTTTGGTTTACATAAGGCAAGATAATCTTGCCAAGTCGCCAATTTAGCCGATATCACCAAAGTGTTCACATTATTTTTCATTGGCTTTCCTTAAACGTAATTTGATTATATCAAGGATTAAAAAATGAAACCATTCGGCTGATAAAAACATAATCAGCCTCAATCGACATCAAAACAATAAAGACTAAAATCGCAATAGGAGGTAAAAATAATAATAATTTAACCGCCATACGTTCCCAAGCTAAGTGCATAAAAACCATAATAATTAAGCCAGCTTTTAAAAACATAAATGCTAAAACAAGAGTCCATCTAAGCATGCCTTGAAATTGAAAATAATCAACCATGTAAGAACAGGCACTTAATACAAAAAGTAATAACCATACTTTTAAGTACATTGATACCGGATGTTGCTGATGAACATTCGATGTAGCTCTCTGTGTTGCTATGTGTTGTTTCATCATATTAGCCTCACCATAAATAGAAAAATGCAAAAATGAATACCCAAACTAAATCTACAAAATGCCAATATAGGCCAGTTATTTCCACAATTTGATATCCTTTATTATCGTACTTCCCTTGATTTACTCGCTTAGCAATCACGCCAAGGTAAATAACACCAGCACTGACATGTAGCCCATGGAATCCAGTGATCATAAAAAAGGCCGCGCCAAATTGATTAGCCCCCATTGGATTCTCCCAAGGCCTTATGCCTTCTTCTACAATCAATTTAGTCCATTCAAAAGCTTGCATACCAATAAAACTAGCACCTAATAATGCTGTCGTTACCATTAAATAAACTGTTTTTTTCTTATTGCCTTGATAAGCATAATTCACTGCCATTGCCATAGTGCCGCTGCTAGTGATTAATATAAACGTCATAATGGCAATTAATACCAAGGGAATGTGATGACCTGCGATCGTCAAAGCAAACACTTCGCTTGGGTTCGGCCAAGGAACGGTCACAGACATACGTACATTCATATAACTAATAAGAAAAATACTAAAAATAAAAGTATCGCTTAATAGAAATATCCACATCATAAATTTGCCCCAAGGCATATCGAAAGCTTGTTTATCTTCGCCCCAGTCATTTTTAACACTTTGCCAAGAGGAGGATTTACCAGCTTTAGTATGTTCTTTATGTTGATTATTAGGCATATGTCCTCCTTAGAAACCACAAAACAAAGCAATCGTTTTAAATGTTTCAGCATCACTGGTTAATAGAAAAAATAAAAATAACCAAATAAAAAGTAAAAAGTGCCAATAAAGCGCGCACAACTTGAGACGGGAAGCTAATCGTTGGTATGATAAATTTAATGAAAAATGCCAAATACAACGTATAAATACCAACACACCTGCAACAATATGTAAGGCATGCACACCAGTAAGGAGAAAATAATAGCTATTGGCTGGATTAGCATAGATATAAAAGCCTGACTGATTGAGTTGTTGCCAAACTTGAACTTGCCCGCCAATAAACAGTAATGTAAATAATGCGGTTGCTGTTAACGAAATAATAACGCCTTTGAAGTTCTCCAATTCAGTAAACTTTTTGGCTAAAATAATACTGATACTCGCAACTAATAAGTAAGCACTGTTTTGCCATAATATATCGGCATTGGTAAACGGTAACCATGGCTCACCAGATAGTGCTTGGAAATCAAAAGATTGAGTGCGTTGTAAAAATGTAATGGTAAATAAGAAAAAAATCACCGTCACTACAGCTAAGAAAAATTTCAACGCGGTAGTTGCCGCTTTATCTCTATTTAGTACCGAAGAGATTAGATTCTTTTCGTCCTCTAATTCTTGTGGCAACCAAGGCTTTATTTGCAAAGATTTAAATATTTGCATTATTTTTTCTCCTTAGTGTTATTTTGATCACTAACAAGGTACTCAACCTCTTCGGGAGAAAAGTTCTGAGGAATAAAATCATCTTTAACTTGAGGCACACTGAAATCGTATGCCCAACGATGAACCTGAGGTAACTGTTCTCCCCAATTACCATGCCCAGGAGGAAATTGTGCAGTTTGCCATTCCAATGATGTCGCTTGCCAAGGATTCCTGCCCGATTTTTTGCCTTTAAAGGTACTCCAAATAAGATTGGCAATAAAAACCAATTGCACTAAACCAACAATAATCGCTGATACCGTGATACCGGCATTAAGAGTCTGCGCGGACTCAGGAATGAAATCGGTTTCTCCCATGGCAAAATAACGACGAGGAACCCCTAAAAAACCTAAATAATGCATCGGTAAATAGATAGCATAAGTACCTAAAAAAGTTCCCCAAAAATGAAACTTTCCCAATTTATTATTTAAAAATCGTCCAGTCAATAAAGGAAACCAATGATAAATAGCAGCAAACAATACCATTATAGGAGAAACACCCATCACCATATGAAAATGAGCAACAACGAAAAAGGTGTCAGATAAAGGTAAATCTATAACAACATTACCCAACATCAACCCGGTCAATCCTCCATGAGTGAAAGTAAAAATAAAACCAATAGCAAATAACATTGGCACGGTAAGGTGAATATTTCCGCGCCATAACGTTAGCAGCCAGTTATAAACTTTTAATGCCGTAGGAATGGCGATAATCAATGTTGTTGTGGCAAAGAAAAAACCAAAATAGGGATTCATTCCACTGACATACATATGGTGTGCCCAAACCACGAAGCTCAAACCACCAATGGCAACAATGGCCCATACCATCATGCGATAGCCAAAAATGTTTTTTCGAGCATGTACAGCGATGACATCAGAAACCATGCCAAAAGCCGGTAAGGCAACAATGTATACTTCCGGATGACCAAAAAACCAGAACAAATGCTGAAATAGTATTGGGCTACCGCCACTATGATTAAGGGTTTCACCTAATGATAAAATAGCGGGCATAAAAAAACTGGTGCCAACAACTTTATCGAAGATCATCATAATGGCACTTACAAGTAATGCAGGAAAAGCTAAAAGCCCTAAAATTGTCGCGACAAAAATACCCCAAATAGTTAATGGCATACGCATTAATGTCATCCCCTTAGCTCTAGCTTGTAAAATGGTGGAGACATAATTTAATCCCCCCATAGTAAAAGCGACAATAAAAATGGCTAAAGATATTAGCATCAACAAAATACCTGCATCTGCACCAGGAGTACCACTTAAAATTGCTTGCGGTGGATATAACGTCCAGCCAGCGCCAGTAGGACCGCCACTAACAAAAAAGCTACTAACTAAGACCAGAACGGAAAGTAAATAGGTCCAATAGCTCAGCATATTTAAATAAGGAAACACCATGTCTCTCGCCCCAACCATCAATGGGATCAAGTAGTTGCCAAAACCTCCTAACAACAATGCTGTTAATAAATAAATCACCATGATCATGCCGTGCATGGTGACGAATTGCAGATAAGATGAAGGGTCTATAAACGAAAATTCATTAGGAAAGCCAAGTTGTAAGCGCATAATTCCTGATAATATTAAGGCAATCAGGCCTACCGCTATAGCTGTGATTGAATATTGAATAGCGATAACTTTATGGTCTTGACTCCAAATATATTTGGACAAGAAACTGCTAGGATGACTTGATTGGTCTACTTGATCAGCAACCGCTATATTTTCAATTTCTGTCACGTCATACTCCTAAGGTATTTATGAGATAGATTTACCTGACACGGTTTAGTGAATTGATATAACTCACCACATCATGAACCGCTCGCTCATCATGCAAGATTTTCGACATTAAGATCATTTGCTTACCATAGAGATCTGCGGGATGCGATCCTCTTATACCTTGTTGAAATGAACCAATTTGACGTTTTAAATACCAAGCGTGCTGCCCGGCTAATTTTGGTGCGTTCATGGCATAATTTCCTTGGGCATCATCACCATGGCAATAAGAACAGTTTTTATAAAGCAACTTGCCTTTAATCACATCGCCCGTATTTATTAGTATGTTTTGACTTGAAGGTAAAGTACTAAGGTATGCACTAACGTTTTCGATGGCTTTTTCATCAGTTAATAAAGCCGACATAGCTGACATTTGTTGGCCATAAATATCAGTACTATTTTGGCCTCTGATATTCTTTTTAAAATAACCTAATTGCCGTTGAAGATACCAACGACTTAAACCTGCGAGTTGAGGGGCATTCATCACTTCACTACCCTGTCCATCGACTCCATGACACGAAATACACCCCATATAATGCTGTTTACCTTGAGCTATATTGACAGGATCTCTCGTTAATGTTTCCGAGAAGGTCGGCAAGCTAGCGAGCCAAGTTTGATAGTCATTGGCAGTGTCTACTTTTATATAGCCACGCATGGTAAAATGAGCAATACCACAGAGTTCTTCACACAATAGCTCATAGCGACCTAGTTTTGTCGGTGTAAACCAAACAAAAGTAACGGCACCTGGAACTAAATCCATTTTTACTCTAAATTGTGGTACGGCGAAATTATGTAAAACATCTTTTGAACGTAAGAATACTTTGACGGGTTGATCAATGCGTAAATGCAATTCATTACTTTTTATAAGTAAATCATCCGCGCCATTAATATCATTAACATCAATACCAAACGGGTTTTCTTCGCTAATGAATTTAATTGCTGTTTTCCCTAACTTGCCATCCTTACCTGGCAGTCGATAACTCCAATGCCATTGTTGGCCAACCACTTCAACGATCTCACTATCTTCAGGGACAGAAATAAATTCTTCCCAGACAAAAAGCCCGGGTATCAGCATGGCTGCGACACCTAGTGAAGTAATTACAGTTAACCAACCTTCCAGCTTACTATTTTCAGGTTCAAAGTCAGATCGTCTATTTTTGTTGTAGCGGTATTTAATAATGACAAATGCTAGAAATAAACTAACTGCGACAAATACAATGCCAACAACCCAAAGAGAAAT
The DNA here is from genome assembly GCA_041890515.1 of Alteromonadaceae bacterium. Taxonomy (GTDB): domain Bacteria; phylum Pseudomonadota; class Gammaproteobacteria; order Enterobacterales; family Alteromonadaceae; genus Colwellia_A. The sequence goes on along the minus strand of JASDWX010000074.1, from coordinate 2,122 downwards.
GTTAATGGTGTCATCAATCGCTTGCCAGTTTGATGCTAAAGGAGTGAACCACCAAGGGCTGATAAAGTGAAAAATTAATGTCGCAATGACTAATAAAATAATAACTATGGCTATCGTCATAGCACACCCTCAGTTTTAAGTTGCTGTACTTTAAACAAGTGAATTTACTGCTAATTTAATAAGCGAAATAAAGTACGTAATGATACTTAACTTTATTGTGATTATAGGGAACATAAATAGCGCTAAAATGGCATTTAATATCGTAAAACTTTATTACTCATTCACATTATTTAAGTGATTAATAATTAACCACCTCAATTAATAACATAGACTACTTTTGAGAAAGTAGCGAGATGGCGATTAAGAAAACATAAACAAAATATTTATAAAGTAGTAGTTAACAAGAGAAATTTATCGATTCATAAAAGGTTAAAATAAATTCAGAAAAACGACGAGTTATTTAAAATAAGAGGAGTTACATTGAAAGGCTGTGGACGCGTATATTTTTTAATTTCAAGGGGGAAATTGATCTATTATCAGTATAGCTAAACACAACAACCCAATATAATACCGCTATAAGGTCGTTGAGCTTAAGCTATTGCTGATATCTTAACGTACTAAGGCATAGTTTTCATAAATTTTTTAAAATTATCTTGTGCACTAATCACCCAACTAGGGGAAGATTCTCCAAGACCTGAAGCACCAACATTTGGATGTGTTTTCATTACTGCAGCCAATGCTAGTTCTTGACTGGGTTTAGCATCAACAAACAAAATGTGCATACCATTATGCAGCATATCTTGAAATGGTTTAAAATTTACATTAGGTTGCTGAATACCAATAAAGCCCCCTTCCCAAGTGCAAAAACCTAAGGTAATGATCGCTAAAAATATAAACGGCATCCAACCTGCTTCCGATTGATGCCAGTTTAGAAAATAGGTAAGTAATAGTACGGCACAAGCACCTATGATACCAATTACCGCTCCTAACTCAGTAGAATGCACCACATCTTGTTTTAAAACCGCCGCAACTTCATGAAGGTGATGATTTTCAACACCGGTATCATTTTCACTTAATACATGAATTTGCGGTTCTGTGAACCCTTCTTGTTCTAGCTCATATTCAACTTTTTCCAACTCATCAAGATCATCGGAAAAAAAATAATGTCTTAACATAATAAACCCCACTTAAGTTATTTATCTATTGTTGCACCAGATATCAGGCCACTTTTTAGTAGGCCTCATTATTAATTCCTTTAAAGTTAAGTATAGCAAAGTTTGAAAAAATTGTAGATACGCGATAATAAAGTAGCTTATCTGACAATACTGAAGGCAAACCGTAATTTGCTTTTTAGCTATAAAGCCTTAAATAACCTCTAAATTACTTTTGTAAAACCCTCACTCATAATAGCTAATGCTGCTGTATAAAATTTTAGTGTTCATGATTTTCGTCTTATAGTGCTAGTAGACTTGTGTAGTTTTTATATGAAGTAATTTTGCAATGGCTCAGTGAATATATTTACTCATTTAGCGCTAAATGAGTAACATTTTGTAAGATGTTCCATGGTTCAATAGAAGTATAAATTTATGTCTGCTATGTGATCAGAAGGTAGACCTTCGTTTCATCTAGTTATTTATGCCACCAGAACAAATTAAGTATTAAAATACCATTTTAATTCTGGTCAGCTAACGTATCTTAGAAGGCATTAGGTTCGACTAGAAGATAGCTTTCACTTTGCCACAATGGATAAATAACAAAAGTATTATTAGATATTGATAAGGAGTAATAAAAAAGCTCAAATATCGCTATTCGGACTTTTTCTAAATAATTAGAGCTACAGTTATAGATTAAAAAATCTATTACATCATACCGTCCATTAGGCTATAGAACATTGAAAATATTATGAAAAGAATAAACATTGAAAATGGCACCCCACTTTATACCCCTTTTATCATGCAACCCTATGCAATGCATATAGGTGATTTTATAGTTCGATGAATAGAGAAAGTGATACTAAGGATATTTTATTTAAAGTATGTATGTTCAAACTAGTCTGTATTTTGTGCGCTAGCAATACGAATAAGCGCTCTGATGGTTTTTTTGAATGGTTTGAAACATATTA
>JASDWX010000073.1:0-3633 GCA_041890515.1 Alteromonadaceae bacterium | reverse complement strand
GAGCCCGACGAGCTACCAGACTGCTCCATCCCGCGTCCGAATGTCCTAATAACTTATTAGGAAAGCCAATAACTGTTTTAATTCTTGTTATTAAAGAACTGTTTTCAAAAACATATGCCCTTGAAAGCGAGGCGTATATTAAGGATAGTTACTTCACATTGCAAGGCGTTTTTTTAACTATTTTGCATCTAATTAAAAGTAGCGTTAAATTGCACTAATTATAGACTAAAAGCCGCTTTTATGAACGAGGGAGCTATAAAATTTAACTTTAAAAATATTTTAAAATAAATTTTCCTGATTATTCAGCTTTTCTCAGTGTACCTATATAAGTAGTAGACGTCTTTGTTTATAATCGCGGGCATAAATCGGTCTGGAAAATACTTATGCAGCAATTTTTAGCATTAACATCTTTTGGTGTAGAAATATTATTAGCTGAAGAGCTTAAAAACTTAAATGCGCAACAGGTAGTTCAAAAACCTGAAGGTGTATATTTTACTGCAACGATTGAAGAGGCATATAAAATTTGCCTCTATTGTCGTTTATCAACCCGAATTCTTCTAAAACTTGCCGAAGGCGATGCTGAAAATAAAGATCAACTTTTTGCTACTGCTGCAGCAGTTAATTGGTCTGAACAATTTTCTAGTAATAATACCTTTGCCATTGACTTTGTTGGCATTAGTGATGAAATTCGAAATACTCAGTTCGGTGCACTTACTATTAAAGATGCTTTAGTAGATCATTTCCGTGACAACGGTATGGAAAGACCTTCTGTTGATAAAGGTGCTCCTGATATTAGTTTTCAGGCACGTTTGTTAAGACAAAAAGTCACTATTTATTTAGATTTTTCAGGACGTAGTTTATTTAAACGTGGTTATCGCGAGCATTCTGGTGCTGCACCACTTAAAGAGCATTTAGCTGCTGCAATCATCAAGCGGTCTGGCTGGTTAGACGATACGACTAAACCAATGGTTGATCCCATGTGTGGCTCAGGAACTATTCTAATTGAAGCGATAATGATGGCTGCCAATTATGCTGCAGGAATAGATAGAGCTAAATGGGGCTTTGATTTTTGGAAAGGGCATGAATTATACGCTTGGCAAGAACAATTAACGCTAGCTAAAGAGAAGTCACATTTAGGTCTTGAACAATTAAAGGCAAAAGTATTTGGTGTAGATATTGATAGTCGAGTAATCAATACAGCACAAGTTAATGCACGTAATGCTGGTGTTCAGAAATTCATTGAGTTTTCATGTAAAGATATAAACAACTTGAATAATGGTTTTGGTCATAATGGTACTTTTGTTCTTAATCCTCCTTACGGTGAACGTATTGGTGAATTACCAGAGTTAGTCGAAAACTTTGTACTTTTGGGTCGAAAACTTAAAGCACAATTTGTTGACTGGAATGTTGCTATTTTAACGGCGAATGTTGAATTGTTGTCAATGATGAAGCTAGCAAGCCGAAAACGTTATAAATTCAAGAATGGTCCTTTAGATTGTCAACTAGCAATTTATAACGTTGATGAAAAACAAGCGGCAGGTCAAAATAATGAAGCTGAATTTGCTGATAAAGATTCTGATTTTGGTAATCGTTTACTTAAAAATAAAAAGAATTTAAAAAGTTGGCTCAAAAAAGAACAAATTGAATGTTACCGTTTATATGACGCAGACATTCCTGAATATAATGTTGCGATTGATGTATATGGTGATCACCTAGTTATACAAGAATACTCAGCGCCGAAAATTATTGAAGAAAGTAAAGTTGCTAAACGACTACAAGAGGTGATTTATTTTGCGCCGAAGGTGCTTAATGTGCCAACTGACAAAGTTATATTAAAAACACGTGCTAAGCAAAAGGGCACTGATCAATATCAACGAGTTGATAAAAGTAAGCAGTCAATAATTGTTACTGAACATGGTGCAAAATTAAAAATAAACTTGTGGGATTATCTTGATACAGGCCTATTTTTAGATCATCGTAAAACTCGCCAAATTGTTGCACAAAAAGCTAAAAACAAATCATTGTTAAATTTATTTGCTTATACAGGTTCAGTTTCATTGCAAGCCGCACTTCATGGTGCAGCAAGTATTACTACTGTTGATATGTCTAATACTTATTTGAATTGGGCACAAGAAAACTTTGCGTTGAATAAATTATCGGGTCATAAATACCAATTTGTTCAAGCCGATTGTTTAACCTGGTTAAAAGAACATAAAACGACTTATGATGTGGTTTTTGTCGATCCACCAACATTTTCTAACTCAAAACGCATGGAAGATAGTTTTGACGTACAAAGCGATCATGTTGCACTTATCACTGATGCAATGAAATGTGTTGCTGAAAATGGCGAGCTTGTTTTTACGAATAACAAACGAAACTTTAAAATGGACTTTGATGGAGTTGCTGCATTAAATTTCGACGTAAAATCTATTTCAGAGTTAACACGTGATAAAGATTTTCAACGCAATAAGCATATTCATAATAGCTGGTTAATTACTCGCAAAAAAGTAAAAGTGTAATGCGTGTTTTATTTAACCTATATAGTAGTGAAGGTTGTCACCTTTGTGAGCAAGCTTTAGTACTTATAGGTAATGTTATTCCCGATCACCAAATTGAAGTTATCGATATTATTGATAATGAACTTGAAGGTGAACAAAATTTAGTAGAATTATACGGTGTTCATATTCCCGTATTAGAGCGCCTAAGTGATAACCATAAGTTATTCTGGCCTTTTGAACAATCACAAGTAGTAGAGTTGATATAACCCATGGAATTAATCCGAATAGCTCAAGGTGAATTAGCCTTTGGTGAAGATAGTATTTTAGACAAAGCAAATTTAACCATTAAAACGGGCGAAAGAGTCTGTTTAGTTGGTAAAAATGGCGCAGGTAAATCATCATTAATGAAAGTATTAATGGGTAAGCTAAACCTAGATGATGGTCAAATACTCATGTCGAGCAATATTAAATTGGCGATGTTAGAACAAGATCCACCTGAGTCATCTGACATGAGTGTATTTGATTATGTTGCCCAAGGTGTAGCTGAAAACGCTGAATTGATAAAAATCTATCACCATTTAATTCACATAATTGGTGAAGACCCTTCAGAGAAAAATCTAAATAAGTTGGCTAATGCTCAACAGCAACTTGACCAAGCGAATGCATGGCAAGATGAACAACGCATTGATAAAGTTTTGACCACTTTAGCGTTAGATGCAGACAAAAAAATTAATAGCCTTTCCGGTGGTTGGTTACGTAAACTTGCATTAGCGAAATCATTAGTCTGTGAGCCAGATGTTTTATTACTTGATGAGCCAACTAACCATTTAGATATCAGTAGTGTACTGTGGTTAGAACAATTCCTAAAAGACTTTAAAGGTACTATCATATTTATAAGTCATGATAGAGCATTTATTCGCGGTTTAGCGACACGTATTTTGGATTTAGATCGGGGACAATTAGTCAGCTATCCGGGTAACTATGATCTTTATATTGAACAAAAAGCACATGACTTAGAAGTCGAATCAACGCAAAATGCACTATTTGATAAGCGATTAGCCGAAGAAGAAGTCTGGATAAGACAAGGTATTAAAGCACGAAGAACGCGTAACGAAGGACGCGTTCGCTCTCTTGA
>JASDWX010000072.1:55911-63582 GCA_041890515.1 Alteromonadaceae bacterium | reverse complement strand
CATTAAACAGTGAATATTTAATAATCATTTATTAAATGAATACGATCCCCCATTTTATTAAGAATAGTAATTTCTCCATCACAAACAGCAATAATTGATTTTTCCTCCTTAAATTTTTCTGAAATAATCACGCGACCACTGGCATTTTGTGGAAACTGACCAATGAAATGCATTAATTCAAGTGAATTATCACAATAATAAATAATAGTAACAGTGCGTAGTTTATTCTCAGTCATAATTAACTTTATGTCATGTTTACTCTTAACGATTTTTTATAAGTGTAAACGAAAATTCAAATATTATAATATGCAATAAAAAAGCGCCTAAAGGCGCTTTCATAGATAATTAAGCTAAATGTAAATTATTTTTTCGCTTTAGCATCTTGAACTTCTATCTTGGCTTTCCAAATAGCTGGGCCAGTCACATGAGCTGATTCTCCTAAACTGTCAACTGCAACAGTTACAGGCATGTCTTCGACTTCAAATTCATAGATAGCTTCCATTCCCATATCTTCAAAAGCAACCACTTTGGCTTTCTTAATGGCTTTTGATACGAGGTATGCTGCACCACCCACTGCCATTAAATAAACAGATTTATGATTTTTTATAGTTTGAACCGTAGCCGAACCACGCTCAGCTTTACCTATTGTGCCAAGTAAACCTGTTTCAGCGAGCATCATTTCAGTAAATTTATCCATACGGGTTGCCGTTGTAGGGCCTGCAGGGCCTACGGCTTCATCACCAATCGCGTCAACAGGGCCAACGTAATAAATAAACTTATCGGTAAAGTCTACTGGTAATTTTTCACCTTTAGCTAACATGTCTTGAATGCGTTTATGTGCTGCATCACGTCCAGTTAATATCGTTCCGCTGAGTAAAACTGTTTCACCTGTTTTCCATGAACTAACATCAGCTTTTTTCAAGTCATCAACATTAACACGGCGAACATTTTCACCAACTTCCCAAGTAATTTCAGGCCAATCTTCTAATTTTGGTGGTGATAAATTTGCTGGGCCTGAGCCATCAAGGTGAAAATGAACATGTCGAGTTGCAGCACAGTTTGGGATCATCACTACAGGCTTTGAGGCGGCATGTGTAGGTACAGACATAATTTTAATATCAACAACGGTTGTTAAACCACCGAGACCTTGTGCACCAATACCTAATTTATTCACACGTTCAAAAATCTCTAAACGCAGTTTTTCTTCCGCGGTTTCAGCACCACGGTCAATAAGTTCTTGAATATCAACTGGCTCCATCAAGCTTTCTTTAGCAAGTACACCTGCTTTTTCAGCCGTACCACCGATACCAATACCTAACATACCCGGTGGGCACCAACCTGCTCCCATAGTGGGCAGTGTTTTAACAACCCAATCGGCAATGGAATCACTCGGGTTTAACATCACCATTTTAGATTTATTTTCACTACCGCCGCCTTTCGCCGCGATCATAATTTCAATACCGCCACCAGGAACCATGTCGATATGAACAACCGATGGCGTATTATCTTTTGTATTTATACGGGCGCCAGCAGGGTCTTTGACTATGGAGGCACGTAATGGGTTATCTGGATTCAAATAAGCACGACGTGTACCTTCATCAACCATCTGTTGAACGGTTAGGTCGGTTTTATCCCATTGAACATCCATTCCAACTTTCACGAAACAAGTTACTATTCCGGTATCTTGGCAAATAGGACGCTGACCGTGTGCTGACATTCTTGAATTAATTAAGATCTGAGCAATAGCGTCTTTAGCTGCTGTGCTTTCTTCTTTATGATATGCTTTTTCAAGTGCTTGAATAAAGTCTAACGGATGATAATAAGAAATGTACTGTAATGCATCAGCAATACTTTCAATTAAATCTTGTTGTTTAATGATAGCCATGAGGGTCTCTTTTTATGCAGTCTGACAGATATAGTTCAACAGCATTTAACGACTTACCTTAATCAAGGATAATTTAGGGTCGTTGAAAATGGTTGAAAGTTCTAAATTTGCAGATATCATACCCTTCTTGTTAACGAGCTACCACAATATTATCGAGTAAAATCCGTCATGTTCACTATTTCTGCTAAGCATTTCAACGTAGACAAATCGATTGATGTAAAAGCACTATTTTCTGCTTTTAGTCAACAACCTTGGGCGATGTGGCTTGACTCGTGTGGTAATAAAATGAAAACGTCTCACGTAGATAGTAACTTTGACATTATGGTTTGGCAGCCTGAAATCACGCTAACAACTCACGGTGAAAAAACTGAAATAACTTGGCTGAAAGAAAACAAAACAAAAGTCAGTAATGAAAACCCATTAACCCTCGTTAAAGAGATTCAACAACAGTGTTTTAGCAAAATAAAGGTTGCGGCTAGTCACTTACCTTTTAATGGAGGAAGCCTTGGCTATTTTTCTTACGACTTGGGAAAGCGTTTTGAACGACTCCCAAACCAAACCACACAAGATATTGATTTAGCCGAGATGTCGATAGGACTTTATTTACAAGCATTGGTCTTTGACCATAAAGAACAACAATTCTGGTTAGTTTGTCCTGAACCAGAACGCGAAAACTTAACATTTTACATAAATGAACAGTTAGCTTTAACAAATAAACGTGAGCTAACGAACGAAAATTTTTCATTAACAAATGATTGGCAATCTAATATGAGTAAACCCAGTTATGATGAAAAATTTCAACAAGTACAAAACTATTTATTGTCCGGTGATTGTTATCAAATTAATTTAGCACAACGTTTTAGTGCAAAATATCAAGGGAATGAATTCGACGCCTATTGCGCACTACGCGAAACGAACAAAGCCCCCTTCTCTGCTTTTTTACGATTTGAGAATGCATCTATTATAAGTATTTCACCTGAGCGATTCTTGCAAAAAATTGGCCCTAAAGTGCAAAGTAAACCTATCAAAGGCACTAAGCCACGGAGTCATGACTCAACAGTTGATGTGCAAAATGCCATTGATCTACAGCATTCAGAAAAAGATCGTGCGGAGAACTTAATGATTGTTGATTTACTCAGAAATGACATCAGCAAAGTATGTATCCCTGGCTCAGTAAAAGTTCCTAAGTTATTTGATATTGAAAGTTTTCCAGCGGTTCATCATTTAGTCAGTACCGTTGAAGGTGAATTAAAAAAAGAGTACCAAGCAACTGATTTATTGGCTGCTTCATTTCCTGGCGGTTCAATTACAGGTGCACCAAAAATAAGAGCCATGGAAATTATCGATGAATTAGAGCCGCATCAGCGCAGCATTTATTGTGGATCTATTGGCTATATTTCTGCTTGCGGAAATATGGATACTAATATTACTATTCGTACATTGTTATGTGAAAACAAAACAGCAATAAAACAAAAAATCATCTATTGCTGGGCTGGTGGTGGTGTGGTTTCAGATTCAAAGGTAGACTGTGAATATCAGGAAACTTTTGATAAAGTTAATAAAATATTACCTGTGTTATCTGCACTATAGTTTATCGAATTTTTAATGCTTCTGCTCTATTCTCAAATGATGGATTTATAATGACCAAGAATGACTTTTTCCTAAAATTTCAATTTTCGTCACTAAAAGATTCACGTCATCAATACCAACACCATGCACCTCTTAAACCTGCAGCAGTGTTGATTGCATTAACTGAAATTGATGAGCAATTATTTGTGGTACTCACTAAGCGCGCTAGCCATTTAAAACATCACCCAGGACAAATCAGTTTTCCTGGCGGAAAAATGGAAGATTTTGATGTAGGTTTTGTAGGCGCTGCCATTAGAGAAGCGGAAGAAGAAATAGGCCTAAACAGTGACAACATCAATATCGTCGGTCAATTACTTCCTTATGAAACGATCAGCGGGTATGTTGTTACACCCGTTATTGCTTTTATTGATAAAAAACAAAATTATGTCATAGATAAAAATGAAGTCGCTGAAATCTTTCAGGTCCCCTTACAGCATTTTCTCGATTTTAATAATCATTATGTCGTTAACATAGAGCGTCACCAAAAACTTTTCCCAATACACTTTATGCCCTTCAAGCAGCATAATATATGGGGTGCAACAGCAGTGATGCTTAAAGATTTGGCTATTCACCTCTCATAATATTTATAATTTTTTTCAAATATCTCCTATAATTAAGCTACTTTTGTTTTTCATGGTGATTGCTTTCAGTTACAATTACCGAAGATAATTCCATCTTTTAATATTTTTAACAAAATAAATTCAGGTTTTTAGCATGATTAGTGTATTTGATATGTTTTCCATTGGCATTGGGCCGTCAAGTTCTCACACCGTTGGTCCAATGAAAGCTGCGAAGTTATTTGTTGAACAACTTAAAAGAGAGAATAAGTTAACCAGTACAACTCGCGTTAAATGTGAACTTTTTGGTTCATTAGGTCAAACAGGTATTGGCCATGGTACAGGTAAAGCTATAATTCTAGGGTTATCTGGTGAAAACCCCGATACGATTGCCGTAGAAAACATTGATTTAATACTAGAAAACGTTGTAAAGAATCAAAAAATATCTCTTAATGGCGAGAATTTAGTTTCGTTTCCTAAAAATGACGCCATTATTTATCATCGCCGTAAAACATTACCCGCTCACTCTAATGCAATGACTTTATTTGCATATGCAGAGTCAACAGGTAAAGAAAGCACTTTATTATTAGAACAAACCTATTACTCAATTGGTGGCGGTTTTATTGTTAACGCGCTTGATTTTGAAAAAGAAAAAGATAAAGCGTTATCTCTTCATAATAATATCAAACGTCCTCATTATTTTTCTTCAGCAACAGAACTCATTAATGAAGCTAATGAAAAAAATATTAGTATAAGCACGCTCATGATGAATAATGAAAAATGCTTAGCCGATGAAGCGACCATTAGGTCACAATTAGTCAATATTTGGCAAGCCATGAAAGATTGTATTGAGCGTGGTGTAAAAACTGAAGGTATTTTACCCGGAGGTTTAAAAGTTGCTCGCAGAGCGCCAGCGCTATATAAATCATTATCAGTTGAAAACAATAATGACCCATTAACCGCTATGGACTGGGTAAACTTATTTGCGATGGCTGTAAATGAAGAGAATGCTGCTGGCAGCCGGGTAGTTACCGCTCCCACCAATGGTGCTGCAGGTATTATTCCTGCGGTACTGTGCTATTACGATAAATTCGTCAAACCTGTAGATGAAGATACCTGTGTACGCTATTTATTAACCGCTGCAGCTATTGGTATTTTATATAAAACAAATGCATCGATTTCTGGTGCAGAAGTTGGATGTCAGGGTGAAGTCGGTGTCGCTTGTTCTATGGCTGCCGGTGCCCTCACCGAAATAATGGGTGGCTCACCAAACAAAGTAGAAAATGCGGCAGAAATCGGTATGGAACACAACTTAGGGTTAACCTGCGATCCTGTTGGTGGCTTAGTTCAAGTTCCTTGTATAGAAAGAAATGCTATGGGCTCTGTGAAAGCTATTAATGCTTCACGTTTAGCTTTGCGAGGCACAGGGAACCATAAAGTTCCACTTGATAAAGTAATAAAGACGATGTGGGAAACGGGCAATGATATGAAAACTAAATATAAAGAAACTTCACGTGGTGGTTTAGCCGTAAATATTACAGAATGTTAACATTTTTTGTTGAGAAAATGAAATAGAGGGATTTAACTTAATCACATTGTTATAATGTCACGTTTGTAAACTGGGAAGTTACAATAAAAAAGCGACTGATAAGTCAGTCGCTTTTTAACGTTTAGTCTTATAGGTTATTATCGAATAGGTAATTTAATACCAGAAAACATTTCATCAACTTCAGTATTATTTTTTAATAATACTGCTTTGGTCACTAAATCTCGATTTAAGTGTGGAGCAAAACGTTCGATAAAATCAAACATATAGCCACGCAAGAAAGTACCACGTCTGAAACCTATTTTAGTCGTGCTTGCCTTGAATAAATGACTTGCATCTATCGCAACTAAGTCACTATCAATTCTAGAATCAATCGCCATAGTAGCAATTACGCCAACACCAACACCTAAGCGAACATAGGTTTTAATCACATCGGCATCTGTCGCAGTAAAAGCTATTTTAGGCTCTACTCCAATCGTATTAAAAGCCGTATCGAGCTCTGAGCGTCCAGTAAAACCAAAAACATAAGTGACTAAAGAATACTTAGCAAGATCTTCAATTGTTATTGGTTGTTTTTTCGCTAATGGATGGTCAGGTCGAACGATAATACTGCGGTTCCAATGATAACAAGGCAGCATGACTAAATCGTTATATAAATGCAATGATTCTGTCGCTATGGCAAAATCAGCATCTCCTTTCCCTGCCGCATCACTTATTTGCGAAGGTGTTCCTTGGGACATTTGCAAAGAAACTTTCGAATACTTCTTCATGAAGCCTTTAATAACTTCAGGTAATGCATAACGCGCTTGTGTATGCGTTGTTGCTATGCGTAATTTCCCTTCATCAGGTTGCGTATGTTCTCGGGCAACGGCTTTAATCGCTTCAACTTTAGAGAGTATTTCTGTAGCAATATTGATCACTTCATTACCAGGAGCAGTAACGTGAGTAAGATGTTTACCACTACGCCCAAATATTTGAATACCGAGCTCGTCTTCTAACATGCGAACTTGCTTGCTAATTCCCGGCTGAGAGGTGAATAGACTTTCTGCTGTTGCAGAAACATTTAAATTATTGTTGAGTACTTCAACAATGTAACGCAGTTGTTGCAGTTTCATAATTCTACTTAAAATGATTAATACTGATTGCTTATGCAAAAAATATATACTTAAATGAAAACTTATTCCATATTAATTTTGATTTTTATCCTTTTAACTCACATTTATTTTATAAATGTAGGATTATTACAACATAATCACAGGTGGTTTATATAAAAAGCCAATTTAAACTATTAAATGATGTTATATGTTCACAATGAGAAACAATATATTCCACAGTAATATGAAGTGTTATTAAATAAAAGCTTATATAAGGCTATGCTAACGTGAACATTTTTTGTAGACTGCGTTAACGATATTTTAATTTTCACCTACGAGTAGTAAATATTATGGCCATTATCATTGCTTTAATTATTGCATTAATCATTATTGTAGTAGCTGTTAGTTCCATTCAACAACATAAAGCAAAACAAGAAAAAGATAAGCGGATAAAAGCGGCTAAACAAAAAGCCATTATGGATGAGAGTGATGAACTTATGATACAACTCGCTAATTTGCCGCCTAATCCTAACCTTGTTAATATTCTCAATCGTCGCAGCTTAAATGCAGCAAAAATGATGAGCTCAATTATACCTGAATCTAAACCCTTCAAAAGAAAAGTGGATGAAATCGAAGCCAGATTAAAAGCTTCTCAAGAATTATCATCTTCTCAGTCAGGCCAAGAAGTAACATTTGTTCTTCCTGATAATGAACAGCAACTTGTCAGTATTTTACAATGCATAAAAAAATTAAGAATTGCACTTAAATCAGAGCAAGTAAAAGGTGCACTAGACGCACAAACCTTTACACATGAAGATAAAAAACTCGATGCGATGCAACTTAAAATTGGCGTAGAAAGTATTCTTAAGCGTGGAAAATTGGCATACGATAAAGAAATGCTAGGTTCTGCTCGACAATATTTTGAAAAAGCTTTACAAACATTGTTGGCTCACCCTATAC
>JASDWX010000072.1:25685-55901 GCA_041890515.1 Alteromonadaceae bacterium | reverse complement strand
ACCCTATACAGTCAGAGTATATTACAAATAAAAGTGCTGAAGTTGCTATCCAACTTGAAGAAATAACCGAAGCATTGAAAAGCACGAATGCGAAAGATGCGGCGAAAAAAGCCAAAGATCAAGAGAACGATTTGGATATGTTATTTGCACCTAAGAAAAAGTGGTAATTAATCAACGTTTTTAACGACTAAAACCAGCATTTTGCTGGTTTTTTCTATTTTAAGGTTAAAGTTTTATTTATTCATGAAAACATCACCTAGCCACATACCCACAATTAATCTTCCCTCCCTGCTTCGAAAAGTATTGAAAGCTTATGCCTTGAAAGCAGGGATCAGAGAATGTGGCTGTGAACTTTATAGAATTGGTCGTTCACGAAATTGGCAACTAAAAGCGAGCTTTGAACAACTTGAACAAGTTGTCGCATTCATACAACACTCAGAAGAACCTAGTTGGCAATGGCTTGTCAGTTATTTAATGAATCAAAAACAAGCCCTTAGTCACGACGAACTGATAAGAATTGCCAAATTAAAAGCTGGTATTACAATAAATCAGTTAATGGCTCGCACAGATTGTACAATAGCTGAAGCGCGAAAAGTTATAGATGAATTGGAGTGGTCTGAGGAATAGTTAGTTAGCGCGCTGTATTCCCCTAAATAGAAAAGGTATTATAAGGGGGATAAAATAACCTAAACTACGGAAAATCATGGCACTTAAAGCAACAATTAATAAAGCCACTATACAACTGTCAGATATGGACAGAAATTACTACGATACGCTCAATTTAACCATTGCTCAGCATCCTTCAGAAACCGACATTCGCATGATGGTTCGCTTATTAGCCTTCATTTTAAATGCTAATGAAAACTTGCAGTTTGGTAAGGGTGTTAGTGACGAAGAAGAAGCCGCTATTTGGCAAATCAATTATTCTGAAGTCATTGAGTTATGGATAGAGCTTGGTCAACTTGATGAAAAGCGTCTCAAAAAAGCCTGTAATCGTGCCCAAAAAGTGATTCTTTATACTTATGGAAGCAGTGCTGAGACATGGTGGAAACAATCACAAAACAAATTACGTTTGTTCAATAAACTTTCTATTGAAATGGTGAGCCAAGAGACCTGTGATGCATTAGCAAAACTTGCTGGCCGCTCAATGGATTTTCAATGCAGTATCCAAGACAATCAATTATGGTTGACCGCTGGTGATGAAACACTTTTAATTGAAACAACGACATTACAATAACTTAGAAAAACAATAATGATAATAAAAAAAACCTTTGTAAACAGTAAGTTAACGTTGGCACTTTTCGCTGGTATAACATTCCTTTCAGCATGTAGTGAACAACCTGCTTCCAAGACTAAAATGGCTGAAATGACTTCGGCTCAGGTAATTAAGGATATCACTTACCTTGCCAGTAACGATTTAAAAGGTCGAGCAAGCTTTTCACCTGGTATAGATAAAGCGGGCGATTATATTAGCCAACGTTTCACTGAAATTGGCCTAAGCCCGCTAGAAGGCAATAAAAACTTCAAGCAATCCTTTAAAGTCACCAGTATCATACCAAAGACTTTAGCCGTTATGTTAAATGGCAATCAGATCGCTAAACAAAACTTAGGCATAGCGAGTACGATCTCTACTATTTCATGGAAAAATATTGAAGAGATAAAAACTCATATTATTGGCGAAGCTGATGATATGCGTAAAGCACTTGGAAAAATCAATCATGAAGGCGAACAACACTTAGTTATTATTCACTCTGCACACGCTAAAACATTTGCTGGCTACCAAGGTTATTTCCAGCGAGGTTTAACTAAACTTACTCTTGAGCACCAAGGGGCTATTGTGATGGTTTTAGCCGATGATAATGAAATAACCTCAATTGATGTTAGCGCGAGTACGACAATCACTGAGAAAGTATTGACCAATATTGTTGCGGTATTGCCCGGTACTGATAAAAATGTAGAAATAGCGAAAGAAACAATTTTATATTCCTCTCATTATGACCATTTAGGTGTTACGCCTGACGGTAAGGAAATATTTAACGGTGCCGATGATGATGCTTCAGGTACATCTGCCGTTATTAACCTCGCACAACACTACGCAAGCAAAGGAAGCAATAACCGAACGTTAATGTTTAGCGCTTTCACCGCTGAAGAGATTGGTGGTTTTGGCTCTAAATACTTCTCACAACAATTAAATCCTGATGATGTTGTCGCTATGATTAATATTGAAATGATAGGAAAACCATCCAAATTTGGTGCTGGTACTGTATGGATGACAGGAATGGAGCGTTCTAATTTAGGCGAATTATTGAACGAAAGTTTGAAAGATAAAAATAGTAAAATCTATAAAGACCCTTATCCAGAACAAGGTTTATTCTATCGTTCTGACAATGCAACGCTTGCAAGACTAGGTGTGCCTGCACATAGTTTTAGTAGCACACAGCTTGATAAAGACCAGCATTATCATAAAACATCTGATGATATAAATAGTCTGGACTTAAGTTCGATGTACAAAGTTATTGAGTCGTTATCAATAGCGACTCAAGGTTTAGTTGATGGCAGTATTACGCCAACACGCATCGATATGAGTAAAGTACGTGCTCAAGGAAAGATTTACTAAACACTCCAATTCAACATGACCAATGTCACTCTTTGCCATACATGGTAACGTGACATTGCCTGCAGGGATGCAGATAATTATGATTTTTCTGGCACTAAAATCATGACCGTTCATCCTGAACATAAAAAGCCAACAATGTATTTTGCTGGATTTTTTAATGATAATACATATTTCTCCTCTATGGTTCGCAACGCATTTGATACTCTAATACATTCTGACTTATTACAGAAAAACCATTTCGTAAATATAAAGATATGACAGGGTTAGACAATAATACATTTAAAGTAAGCGGCAAGCCTAACTCCATTGCTTTCACTTTAACTAACCCTAATACCTTTCCGCCAATACCTTTACCTTGATATTGTGGAGATATTTGCAATTGTCGAATGTGCAGTTTATCCGGTAAAACACCGAGTTTAATTAAACCTATCGGCTGTTTATTCATCAATATAAGAGACGAGTCAGCAAAGTATTCATTAACTCGGTCTAAGTGTTGTTGATCGGATAAATTTAATCCGGCCTCAATAAGATGCTCTCCCATTGTGGCTTTACGCAATTGTAGTAAGTAACCAATATCATTTTGTTGCGCTTGTCTAAAGCCGATAATTACCTTCTCATTACTGAGCATATTGTTTACGATTGTGTTTACTCACTAAATCACCCCACTGATAAATAGCCAAACCTGCAATAATCGCTAATGCACCAATAACTAAATTAGCATTAATTGTTTCATTGTTGAGTATCAAGCCCAATGAAATAGCAATGACAGGCGTCATCATAGTAATCAAAGCAACGGTACTGGCTTTTAATCGTTGTAGTACATAAAAATAAGCAATAAATCCAACTAATGAACCAATAACACCTAAATAGACAACACTTAATATTGACTTATTACTCCATGATTCATAAGGGATATTGCCATCAAATATTAGCCATACAATGATAAATAAAGGAAGACTAAATAACAAAGATCCAACGGTTGTCGCCATCGGGTTTATTGCAACGTCAATACTTTTAACAAGCACACCACTAACACTAAAAAATGAAACCGCAATCAATACGGCGATAATACCAATATAAGCATCATCTTTGAGTGATATTTTGTCAAAGCACACAATAGCTAACCCCAAAAGAGCCACTGACAATGCTATTTTCTTAGTGCGGGACAATGCTGATTCAGCTAGGATTCGCTTACTTAGCACGCCTGATAAAATAGGTGATAAACCAAAGATCAATGACATAAGACCCGAAGAAATATAGCCTGCGGCTAAATACGCAAATAACATTCCGCCAAAAATACCTATCGCAGAAAAACTATAAAGTTTAATTGCTTTTTTATGCCAAGGGAGTTCAATCCGAAAAGCCTTCAGTATTAACCAGCCTGGCACAACCGCAATAAGCATACGAAGTAATACTGCAAATGTTGGATGAATGCTTTCACTGCTCCAAACTATGCCTAATGGTGTTGTTGACCATATAAGAATAACGGCAAGATAGGCGATGGCAACTGACATTTTAGAACTCCTTTATACGTGTTTTATATTGAAAAGTTAAGCTAGAGAAAAACACTGAGGAGAAAAAATCATAGCCACAGTGCTGAACTGTGGCTAAAAAATTATTAATTATTGACTCAATAACACCACATTTATATTTGCCGTCGTAGAGGCACACCAACGATTGGCTAAGAGAGTCATTCGGTTTTGGTATAGACACTTTTCTATATGTTTATAAATTTTGACTAACATGTAAATTACGACGCTTTAATTAAAATAAAATAGTTAAGTAAAATTTTCATCACTATAATGCAAAATAAATAATGGCGATATTATTTAACTAAGTCAATAAGAGTGAGATAAAATATTATCTTATGCCCATTACTTAATGTACTAATTGTTCTGATATGATGATGAAATATAAATAAGTCTTTTACATTAAGGAAAATCATGGAGTTAAAAGTAATACCAGTTATTCAAGTATTAATTGCAGTGCTGCTAATGGTTATGTTTAGTCAATTATGGCCGGGGCTTATCTTGGACTGGCCAGCTCATAAACAAGTCGCCCTTTTGTTATTTATTCTAGCGATATTTGTAGGTATTTCAGCACTGATAAGCTTTACAATGCACAAAACAACCGTTAATCCAATCAAACCAGAAACAACGACTACCATAGTAAGTTCGGGTATTTATTCTTTTTCTAGAAACCCTATGTATTTAGCTATGCTTATATCACTCATATCGGTGGCTTATTACTTACAGCACGTAACATCTTTACCTGTCTTGCTTATCTTTATAGCTTACATGACACGCTTTCAAATCATTCCAGAAGAAAAAATATTAACAAAAAAATTTGGACAACAATATGTAGATTACCAGAATAAAGTAAGGCGTTGGTTGTAAGCTACTTATTGAATATACACATTCATTGATGTGATAGGTGCATAGGCGCACTAATGTATTGAATCAGAGTATATCTGAGAAAAGAAATACATAAAAAAGCCCTTATTTAAAGGGCTTTTTCAGAACCATAATATTCTTTAAGCTTTTTTCAAATACGCTGATACTAAAACAATACGCGTACCATTAACTTTACCTTCAATGTGTTCAGGATTATCTGTTAGCGTTATACCACGTACCATAGTGCCTTGCTTTGCGGTAAAGTTAGCACCTTTAACCTTTAGATCTTTAATAAGCGTAACATCATCACCATCTTGTAATTCAGTGCCGTTACTATCACGTGTAGGCCCCTCACGTTCAGCCGCAGCAATACCTTGTTCTGCCCATGTTTTTACATCATCTTCCATGTAAATCATTTCTAACGCATCTTGAGCCCAACTTTCTGCTGAAAGTTTATGTAGCATACGATAAGACATCACTTGGACAGCAGGTTCTTGGTTCCACATGCTGTCATTGAGGCATCGCCAATGATTAACGTCTATATCAGCGTCACCATTGACCTGCTCAGTACAAACAGAACAAAGATACACGCATTGCTGAGCGCTTAAATCACTTGTTGGTGGTACGGGAAATACTGCTAGATTGTCTTTTGATGTACATAATTCGCAGCTTGTCTTACTGCGTGCTTTTAAAGCATTTTCGGTAGGCATATTATTATTTCGCTAATTTTTTAGACTATAATTTTGGGTATTATGCTCCTTATTAACCCATTAAAAAAGTGCTGATTAATCGTGTTGAATAATTCATTATTTCAATTGATTAAATGGCAGTATTTTCATCAAGTTTCATAAGGTATTTACAAAGCTTTGTTACTTCAACGTTGAAGTAACAGAGCTATTGTAATATTACTTATCTAAATTCTTAGTGATATGGTGCGAGGCAGCTGCAGTGAAAATAACATCCGTGGAGCTATTTAATGCAGTTTCTGCTGAATCTTGAATAACGCCAATAATAAAACCTATCGCAACAACCTGCATCGCAATCTCGCTATCAATCCCAAACAAACCACAAGCCAGAGGAATAAGAAGTAATGAACCACCTGCAACACCTGAAGCACCACATGCAGATACAGAGGCAATAACACTGAGGAGAATTGCAGTAGCAATGTCAACTTCAATATTTAACGTGTTAGCTGCAGCAAGTGTTAAAACGGTAATAGTAATCGCTGCTCCAGCCATATTTATAGTGGCGCCTAAAGGAATAGAAACGGAATAAGTATCTTCATGTAAATCAAGCTTTTTACATAATTCCATATTAACAGGGATGTTTGCCGCAGAACTTCGTGTAAAGAATGCTGTTATACCCGACTCTTTTAAACATCTTAATACTAATGGGTAAGGGTTTTTGCGCATAATAAAATAAACAATCAACGGATTAACCACCAATGCGATAACAAGCATAGAGCCTAAAAGCACGAGTACTAAGTGGCTGAATTCGCCTAGAGTATCAAAACCAGTAGTCGCAACAGTGTTAGCAACTAAGCCCATAATACCTAGAGGAGCAAAGCGAATAACTAACTTCACAACACTTGAAATTGCTTCAGCAAAATCATGCACCATTACTTTTGTAGACGCACTGCCTTTTTTCAAAGCGAAGCCTAAACCTAAACCCCAAGCTAAAATGCCAATGAAGTTACCTGTTACAACAGCATTGAAAGGATTATCAACAACTTTAAACGCTAACGTTGATAGTACTTCACCTAAACCTTGGGGTGGGTTGGCATTAGCACCTGCTAAGTCTAGCGTTAACTGCACTGGGAACGCAAAACTTAACGTTACCGCAACTAACGCTGCACTTATGGTGCCGATTAAATAAAGACCGACAATAGGCTTTAAGTTAGCATCACTATTAGCCTTTTGATTCGCTATAGAAGAAGCAACTAAAGCTAAGACTAAAATTGGTGCAACGGCTTTTAAAGCGCTGACAAATAAACTTCCTAGCATAGAGAATGACTTAGCAATTTCAGGTAAAATAAGTGCTAAAACAATCCCAAAAACAATAGCAATAATGATTTGATTTACAATATTAATAGATTGAAGCTTGCCAAGCATTGACTGATTTTCTAAAGAAGTATTTTGTGTTGTCATAATTTTTCTTATTTTAGTTATTGTTCTTGTTATAAGATAACGTGTCGGTGAAGATTTTTACCACTTATTCACCAGCACTGTCTAGTTTATTCGTTACACAGTTGTTTTATAAGGAGGGTTCACTATCAAATGTGATAACAAAACCTGCTTCTACGCTTTCCGCTAAATAACCCTTGCAGATAAAACGCCCTGCTACAGCAACCAATTCATTGTCATAAAAGATGAAAGGTGATCTTCTTCTTTGCCATGGTGGTATTGAAAGTTCTTGTAGTACTTTTTTTAAGGAGCGTGAGTGTTGTCGGTACTGTGGCAAACATATAGGGTTATCGTGAGCAAAGCGAATGTTGACCACTTGATTCTCAGTAGGTTTTTTGATTAAACCTTGCCAGTTAATTACGCTTCCTCCTTCTTCCGATCGTGTCGAAAAGGACAACACACCTATTTCATCCGGAAGATTAAGATTGAAAGGCGTTTTATGGGCGATAAGGTCAGAATCTATCGTTTGTTGCCACGCGGAGACATCCTGAAAAATTTTAGTCAAATACAGTTCGCCTTTAAAGCGTCTAATACAACATTCAGCTAACTGAACAACGGGTGACTTATCACTGTCGGCATTAAGCTGCAGACAAATTTGCTTTAATTGCTCACGACTTGGCATTAAAATATGATGGGTGGATAAAAAATAGCGTAAAAGGTTTTTAAGTCTAGGTTCACTCAGTTTATTCAAATGAGAAACAGAAAGATTATAAGGTGATTCCTGGCAACTATCTAAGTCTTCGACCGCTAATTCATCAAGTAGCTGTTGTGCTTCAAAACAATGTTCCGCACTTCGGGCAATGGTCTTATTGATACTTGGCCAACGTTCAACCAGTTTAGGCGAAATTTGATGACGGATAAAATTTCGATCAAAACGTACATCGTTATTTGACTCATCTTCAATCCATTCTAACTTATGCAGATTCGCATAAGCTTCAATCTCTGCTCGTGAAATATTCAATAAGGGTCGGACTAATAACTGGTCACCAAATGCCATCTCACTTCGCATTGCCGAGAGGCCTTTTAAACCAGAACCTCTTTTTAATGCTAACAGGAAAGTCTCCGTTTGGTCATCACTATGATGCCCAGTAACAATTAAATCACCTTTATTCCCGACTAGTTTTAAAGCACAATAACGCGCATCTCGCGCTTGTGCTTCTATACTTTGTTGTGCTGTTGCTTGAACATTTACAGGAATGATTGTTAATGGAAGATCAAACTTCTTGCACTGTTCTTTAGCAAATACTTGCCATTGGGAAGCATTTTGACTTAAGCCATGATCAACGTGACAGACACGAATGTCTGTATTAATAGCATTTTGTTTTTTTAAATAAGCAAGGCTATGTAGAAGCACTTGTGAGTCAATACCACCACTGTAGGCAATAAGGAGTGATGATGCGGGGTGTTTTGAAAAAAAATGTCTTAACGTATTTTCAATCATAGTTTACTTTATAAATTGACACTGGCTTAAACAAAACTGAAGCTTTAACTTATATAAAGATATACAAGTTAAAGCTACAACTTTATCAGCAAAATAATAAATATTACCTTACCGATGTCGACTTAAAACAACTTAACAGTAACCGAAAGACATCAATCTGTCGTAACGCTTTTCTATTAATTCATCTTTTGATAAACCTTCTAACTCAGCAAGATTAGATTTTAATTCTTGCTTTAAATTAGCGGCCATAATATCCATATCACGGTGCGCGCCACCTAATGGCTCTTCAACGATATTATCAATGAGTTCTAATTCTTTAATACGTGAAGCAGTAATACCCATTGCAGCAGCAGCAGTAGAGGCTTTTTCTGCTGTTTTCCACAAAATTGAAGCACAACCTTCAGGTGAGATAACTGAGTAAGTAGAATATTTGAGCATATTAACACGGTCACCCACACCAATAGCTAATGCACCACCAGAACCTCCTTCACCAATAACAGTACAAACAATTGGAACGGTTAAACGCGCCATTACTTTCAAGTTCATCGCAATCGCTTCACTTTGACCACGCTCTTCTGCGCCGATACCTGGGTATGCACCTGGTGTGTCAATAAAAGTAATAATAGGCATATTAAAACGCTCTGCCATTTGCATTAAACGTAATGCTTTACGGTAACCTTCAGGACGAGGCATACCAAAATTACGTTTCACTTTTTCTGCCGTCGAACGACCTTTCTGATGACCAATGACCATTACAGGTTTACCGTCTAAACGTGCAGTACCACCAACGATAGCTCGGTCGTCTGCGTAATGCCTGTCACCAGCAAGTTCATCAAATTCAGTAAATATACGAGGAAGATAATCAAGTGTATAGGGACGTTGTGGATGACGAGCAACACGAGCGGTTTGCCAAGGATCAAGATTAGAAAAAATCTTTTTCGTTAACTCTGCATTTTTACCACGTAATTGGGTAATTTGATCTTCAAGATCAAGATCTAATTCTTGACCGTTATTGACTAATTGTAATTCTTCAATTTTTGCATCAAGCTCAGCAATAGGCTGCTCGAAATCTAAAAAATTTAATAACATATGATTATTCTTACCTATGTTCTATGCCGTTTTATCGTTAACAGCATAATTGTTCAAATTAGAGTACTTAATAATATTTACATTATTAAGTTGCTAACAAAGTCATCATCGACATTGTTATAAATTATTTATAATGATTAACAATAAGTTACCATTTTATGCGACCTATATCATTTAAATCTTAAGGTCACATCTCCGTCACCTAATAAGGTTTTCAATGCATGTAATAAAGGGTCTGCAGGCGTTACACGCCATTGCACGCCTAATTCTAGCATAGCTTTTGCCTCATCTCTTTGATAAAACAACCGAATTGGGCAAGTCCCCTCTTTATAGGGTGTTAATACATCAGCAAACTTTCGAATAAAATCTTCACCTGCCTTGGTTTTATTCACATTTACGTCAACTGAAGTAACATAATTTTCCCGAGCATCGGCAACTGTCATGATATCTCGGGCGGTCATTGTAATACCTCCAGAGTATTCATCAAAGCTGACCTGTCCGCTACAGACTAAAATAGCATCACTTACAAGCATTTCTGCAAAATTATCGTAGTCATCAGGAAAAAGTCTAATGTCCATGCGTGCACTTTTATCATCTAGTGTCACCAATGCCCATTTTCTGCCACGTTTATTCACCATGACTCTTACACCTAGAACAAGACCAACGGCGACAGTGGTTTTGTCTTTACTTGTAGGTTGTAGGCTAACTAAGCGCCCTGTCGCATAATGTTTAATTTCCGCTAAAAAACGATTTATTGGATGTCCGGTCAGATATAAACCCAGTGTTTCCTTTTCACCATTAAGCCAAACTTCTTCTGCCCACATTGGCACATCTTTAAATGCTTGTCGGGTGTCTTCAGACTCTTCATTAATTAAGCCAAACAAATCATTTTGACCAACCGCTTGTGCCTTTGCATGTTGGTCTGCTGCCTTTATGGCTTCTGGTAACGTTTCAAATAAAACAGCACGATGTGGTACTTCTTTACCGTCCAGAACCTTTTTAGGGCCAAGCGAATCCATTGCTCCTGCTTTAACCAACTTTTCTAATACACGTTTATTGATTTTATTCAGATCAAGACGAGCACAAAAATCAAAAAGATCAATGAACACCCCACCTTCTTTTCGAGCAGCAATTATCGCTTCAATCGGTCCTTCACCCACACCTTTTACAGCGCCGATGCCATAAACAATTTGATCTTGTTCATTAACCGTAAATTTATATTGACCGGCATTTACATCAGGAGGAAGTAAATCAATCCCCATGTTGCCACACTCATCAACAAGGGTAACAATTTTTTCGGTGTTATCTATATCAGCCGACATTACCGCTGCCATAAATGGCGCAGGAAAATGTGTTTTCATCCACAAGGTTTGATAAGAAACCAGTGCGTAAGCTGCAGAGTGTGATTTATTAAAACCATAGCCGGCGAATTTTTCAACCAAATCAAATATTTTCATGGCGAGCTCGCCATCTACACCACGATTAATAGCACCTTGCTCGAAACCAGCACGCTGCTTAGCCATTTCTTCAGGCTTTTTCTTCCCCATCGCACGACGAAGCATATCTGCGCCACCGAGGGAGTAACCAGCCAAGACTTGTGCTATTTGCATGACCTGCTCTTGGTATAAAATAATACCGTAAGTAGGCTCAAGAATAGGTTTTAAATCGAGGTGCTGCCATGTTGCATCGGGATAACTAACTTCTTCACGTCCGTGCTTACGTTCAATGAAGTTATCCACCATTCCTGACTGCAATGGGCCCGGTCTAAAGAGTGCAACGAGTGCGATAATATCTTCAAAACAATCCGGTTTTAGTTTAGCAATAAGTGATTTCATACCACTAGACTCAAGCTGAAAAACAGCCGTTGTCTCTGACTTCAGTAATACTTTAAAGCTGGCAGGATCTTCTAAAGGAATACGCGTAATATCGATAGGCGCTTTACCTTCCTTTAACAATTTCACATCAGCCATTTCAATAGCCCACTGTAAAATGGTTAATGTTCGAAGCCCTAGAAAATCAAACTTAACTAAGCCTGCATCTTCAACATCGTTTTTATCAAATTGTGTAACTGGATTTTTGCCTTCGTCATCACAATAAAGTGGCGCGAAGTCCGTTATTGTTGTCGGCGATATCACTACACCACCGGCATGTTTACCCGCATTACGTGTCGTACCTTCTAAGATACGACACATATCAATTAAATCTTTGACTTCAGAGTCTTGTGCATAAGCTTCAGGAAGTTTTGGTTCTTCTTCGAATGCTTTTGCTAAAGTCATTCCCGGTGTTGGCGGTATTAATTTTGAAATACGGTCGACAAAACCGTAAGGATGCCCAAGTACACGGCCTACGTCACGAATTACCGCTTTCGCTGCCATGGTACCGAAGGTAATAATCTGTGAAACCGCATCACGTCCATAAAGCTCGGCAACGTGATCGATTACTTCATCACGTCTGTCCATACAAAAATCAATATCGAAATCTGGCATAGATACACGTTCAGGGTTCAAGAAACGTTCGAAAAGTAAATCGTATTCAAGGGGATCTAAGTCGGTAATTTTTTGCGCGTAAGCCACAAGAGAACCAGCTCCAGAACCGCGGCCTGGGCCTACTGGAATATTGTTATCTTTGCTCCATTGAATAAATTCCATTACGATCAAAAAATAACCGGGGAAACCCATGTTATTTACAACTTTGAGCTCAATGGCTAATCGTTCATCGTAAGGTTTACGCTTTTCTGCAAAGTCTGGTGCATCTTTATCAAATAATGTCTCTAAGCGGTCTTGCAGGCCTTCTTCAGACACCTTAACGAGGAAGTCTTCTATTGATAAACCTTCAGTAGGAAAATCAGGTAATACATACTCACCAAGCCTAACCGTAACATTACAACGCTTTGCTATTTGTACCGTATTTTCAATCGCCTCTGGAATGTCTGAAAACAATTCACACATTTCTTCTTCACTACGTAAATACTGTTCTTTGGAGTATCTTTTGGGACGACGTTTATCATTAAGTGTAAAACCGTCGTGAATCGCAACCCGTATTTCATGCGCATCGAATCGCTCAGGAGAGATAAACATCACTTCGTTGGTAGCGACCACGGGAAGAGATACTTTTTCTGCAAGTTCAACGGCTAAATGGATATAATTTTCTTCGTTTTCTCTATTGGTTCTGATGAGTTCAAGATAAAAGCAATCAGGAAAATACGTTTGATAAAATGCAACCATTTCGTCAACAAGCTCTGTGTTTCCTTTGATGAGCGCTTTACCTATATCGCCTTCGCGACCGGCGGATAACAGAATTAACCCTGGTGCATATTTAATTAGCCAGAGTTTGTCGATAACCGCTTTGCCTTGAATATGACCTCGAAGATAGGCTTGCGAAATTAATTCAGTGAGGTTTTTATAGCCGACATTGTTTGTTGCTAATACAACGATTCGAAAAAGTTCATTCTCTAATTCGTCACTTTTAACCCAAAAATCACAACCGATAATAGGTTTGATCCCTGCTCCGTGAGCAGCATGATAATATTTAACCAGACCACAAAGGTTCGTTTGATCAGTCAATGCCAGTGCTGGCATCCCTAAATCAGAGGCTTTAGCGATAATAGGTTTTACTTTATTCAAACCGTCACACATTGAATAATCACTGTGTACACGTAAATGAATAAACTTGGGTTGAGCTACAGGTTGAGATATTTCATTATCGCTTACTTCTGTCTCCACTAATGCTTGATCTGACATTAGCACTCAACCTCAATTGTAGTAGATTTAGTTTTAGTGGGTAAAACACCCTGCATGGCAATCACTTTTGCTACCGGTTTAAAACTAGCGCGATAGCAATCAAGTACACCATGTTCAACAATTTTTTCTAAATGAGCTTTGGTTGGGTAACCTTTATGTTTGGCAAAACCATACTCAGGGTGCAGCTCATCTAAAGCCAGCATTTCATCATCACGAACAACTTTAGCTAATATTGAAGCCGCACTGATTTCTAATACGCGGTCATCGCCTTTAACAACGGCTTGGCTATCAATATTGCCATTAGGACTCATAAATACGGGGCAACGATTACCATCAACTAATACATAATCAGGCGTTACAGCTAAATCTTGCACAGCTCTCTGCATAGCTAACATAGTTGCGTGAAGAATGTTCAAAGTATCTATTTCTTCTGGTGAAGCTCGCCCAACAGCCCAGGCAATCGCTTTTTCTTTTATTTCAATCGATAGTATTTGCCGTTTTTTTTCTGAAAGTTTTTTTGAATCCATTAATCCTTCAATTGGATTTTCTGGATCTAGGATAACTGCGGCGGTAACAACATCACCAACTAAAGGGCCACGACCAACTTCGTCAACACCCGCAATACAATAAGCGATAGGATATTCAAAAAGCTCAAAAACCTTCTTGGGTTTTGCTATTTTTTTATTTTTGATTGTACTTTTTACTTCTAGACTGGCATCACTCATTTTGACATTAAATCCATGACCGCTTTCGCAGCTTCTTTACTCGCATTTTGCTTTAATGAGAGATGAATTTTCATGTATTCCTTTTCAAGAAAAGTTTGATCTTGATATAAACGCTCTTTTAAAAGAGGAACAATATTATCAACAGTTACTTTCCCTTGCAGTAATTCAGGTACTAGCGTTTTTTTAATCAATAAATTGGGTAATGAAAACCATTCTAATTTAACCAACCCTTTAAACATGTGATAAGTAAAAAAGTTAAATTTATAGCAAATAACCATTGGCCGTTTAATGAGTGCGGCTTCTAAAGTCACGGTGCCAGAGGCCATCAACAAACAATCACTGGCTGCTATCACTTGCTGAGTTTTATTGATGATGATGGTGACAGCTAAATTAGGCGCAATATTGTGTTTCAGAGATTGAAATTGTTCTGCTCTTACGTCACTGATCATCGGTGCGACAAAATGCAATTCTGGATCTTCTTTTAAAAGTTCTTCAGCCGAAAGTAAAAATGATTCAGTTAATCGCGATAGTTCTCCACCTCGGCTGCCAGGCATGAGCGCAAGTATTTTTTTATCTAAAGGTAAATCTAATGCGTGTCTTGCTTCTTCTCTATTAGAAGATAATGGAATGTCATCCGCCAATGGGTGACCAACAAAGGTACAAGGCACTTCATATTTATCATAAAAGTCTTTTTCAAAAGGTAATAACGACAACACCATGTCAGTAGCCGCTTCAATTTTAAAAATACGTTTTTCACGCCAAGCCCATACAGACGGGCTTACATAGTGAACGGTTTTGATGCCTTTCTTCTTTAATTGTCTTTCTAGACGCAAGTTAAAATCAGGGGCATCAATGCCAATAAACACCTCAGGTCTGTTTACAATAAACTGGTCTGCCAAACAATCCTTTACATGGAACAAACGTTTGAGACGTCCTAAAACTTCAAAAATGCCCATCACAGAAAGTTCTTCCATTTCAAATAAACTTTCAAAACCCAACGCCAACATTTTAGGTCCGCCAATGCCAATAAATTTTGCATTAGGGTAGATGCACAATAACGAAGACATTAATCCTGCACCTAATGTATCGCCAGAGTGCTCACCGACAACGATACCAAAAACGGGATTATACTGAGAAGAAGAGTTACTTCTAATGGCTGATGTGTCGAAGATAGCTTTATTTTCTTTAGTTTCTGTCATTAATTTTTACTCTACTACTTTTAAACAATTACGCTTAGCGTGCAATACCACGACTAGAGTTTCTAATAAACTCAGCAAAAAATGTTAACTCTGGCATATCATCAGATAATGCAGCAACATTAACTAAAGCGTCATTAACACTTAAACCTTTACGATAAACTTCTTTATAAGCGCGTTTAATGGTCAAGATAACATCTTTATCAAACCCTCGGCGTTTTAACCCTTCTGAATTTAAACCAAAAGGGGATGCAGGTTGTCCAGAAACCATTAAGTAAGGGGGAATATCTTTTAAAATAAGAGAATTTGCTGCAACGAAGCTATGAGCACCAATATGACAAAACTGATGAACCCCTGTCATACCACCTAAAATTGCGTAATCACCAACATGTACATGTCCTGCAATAGAAGCATTATTAGCTAAAATACAATGGTCTCCAATTACACAGTCATGTGCAACATGAGTATAGGCCATAAATAAATTATTACTGCCTATTTGTGTGAGGCTGTTATCTTGAATAGTTCCTCGGTGAACCGTACAAGATTCACGAAATATATTGTTATCACCAATAATGAGTTCAGTTAGCTCACCTGCGTATTTTAAATCTTGGCAATCTTCACCTATACTTGCGAATTGAAAGAACTGATTAGCTTTACCAATTTTTGTCGGTCCCTTGATGACAACATGGGAATTAATAACACAGTTGTCACCAATAACGACGTCATTGCCGATATAACTCCAAGGACCAACACTGACATTTGCCCCTATGCTGGCACCTGCTTCAATTATCGCTTGGGGATGAATTAAACTCTCATTATTGATAGTCAAAATTATACCACTCTTCTAGCACACATGAGTTCAGCAGAGCAAACAACTTTTCCTTCAACCCTTGCTTCACCATAAAATTTCCACATGCCACGCCTTTCTTTCAAAAACTCAACATGCAAATGCATAGTATCACCCGGCACTACTGGTTTTTTAAATTTAGCTTTATCGATAGAAGCAAATAAATACATTTCATTTTCAGCTCGACCATCTGTACTTTTAAAACCTAATAGACCTGTTGCTTGAGCTAGAGCTTCAAGAATCATTACACCAGGAAAGATGGGAAGATCTGGAAAGTGACCATTAAAAACAGGTTCATTGATACTGACATTTTTAATCGCATGCAATGTTTTCATTGGCTGATAATCTAATACTCGGTCAACCAATAGCATTGGATAACGATGTGGCAGTAATACTTTGATTTCTGCAATATCAAGCGTGTTTTTTGTTGAATCCAATGGATTAATCCTTTTCAATAATTTTGTTTAAGTGCTCGATATCATGCTCTGCACTCTTCATACGCTTAAGTATACTTTGTAACTTACGAATTCTTGCATTATTTTTATTCCACTCTTTATTCGTTTGGCATGGCATACCGGAAGAATAGACCCCAGGTTCATTGATGTTTTTTGTCACCATGCTCATGCCAGTAAAAACGCACCCATCACTGACATCAATATGACCATTTATACCAACAAGACCTGCAATAACACAATTTTTTCCTATTGTCGTACTACCGGCAATGACACTGCAAGCCGCCATAGCGGTATTTTCACCAATAACAACATTATGAGCAATTTGAATTTGGTTATCTATTATAACACCATCGTTAATAATGGTATTTTCTAACGCTCCACGATCTATAGTCGTGCTAGCGCCAATCTCAACATTATTACCAATAATAACGCTGCCAAGTTGAGGGATTTTCAACCAAGTGCCTTTATCATTTGCATAACCGAAGCCATCAGATCCAATAACAGTATTAGCTTGAACTAAACAATTCTGTCCAATCTCAACCCGATGATAAATGCTAACGTTTGCCCAAAGCTTACTATGTGATCCTATTATAGCTTTTTCACCAATAAAACACCCTGCACCTATAATAACATTATCAGAAATTATAGCGCCTTTCTCTATAACAGCATTAGCGCCAATAGCGACATTTTCACCTAAAGTCACCCCTTGCGAAATTTGAGCTGAAGGATGAATATTGTGAGCTGGTTTTGGGGTTGTATCAAGTAATTGCGCGGTCAGTGCATAACCTAAATAAGGGTTATCCATGACTAAGGCATTTGTATTACAGTCATCAAGGTTTTGAGATGAAATAATGACCGCGCCAGCTTTTGTATCGGAAAGCTGCTGGCTGTATTTTTTATTCGCTAAGAATCCAATCTGGTGTTCATCCGCATTTGATAATGTTGCAAGTGAATGAATGATATAAGATTCATCACCATGAACATCTGCACCAATTTTTTCGGCTAGTTGTTTGAGAGTATAAGACATAAACACTTAATATTGTTTTGAGGCTATAAGAGCATAACTGGAAAAGGAGGTAAAACCAATATGATTTTTTTTGGCTAGAAAAAAAACTTGCAACTAATATTATAAATAATAGTTGCAAGTTTTATAGTGATAATGATTAATTTAGCTCATTATCTAATATCGTAGTCTAGATTTATTTAAGTTTACTGACTTGCTCAACGACTTTATCAGTAATGCTCGTATCTGGTTTAGCAAAAACAACAGCTTGTTGTTCTAAAACAAGATCATATTTTTCTTTTGCAGCAATGTTGTCAATTGCTTGACGAACTAATGCAACAATTTTATTTGTTTCTTCGTTTTTTCGTAAGCCTGTTGCTTGTTGAAACGCTTTACCTTTAGCTTGGTAGTCTTGATATAAAGTAGCGATTTGAGCATCAAGATCTGTTTTTTCTTTAGCACTCATTAACGAACCATCACGTTGTTTCTTTTCTTGATAGTACTTAATATCTTTCTCTAATTGAGCTAAAACAGCTTTGTCATCTTTAAACTCATTTTCCAAATTTTGCATCACTGTTGCTGTTTGTGGAATTTTCCCCATAACTTCTTGGAAATTAACGACTGCAATCTTCTGATCTGCAGCCATAACAGAACCAGCTAATAACAAACTTGACACTACTGCTGAACAAGCAACTGTTTTAATGAATTTATTCAATTTTATCTCCAAAATATTATTTCTACGTAACTTTAAATAAGTTACATTAATTTTTATAATTATGACTTAATTGCTATTGGGGTTAATTTTTAGAATTAAACCCCTCAGCATAGTTTATTTAAAATAATCAATCGTTCTTTGTATTAGAAAGTTTTACCTATGTTAAAACTAAAGAACTCTTTATCATCATCTTTTTCTGACTTTAATGCTTTAGCAAAACTAAAAATCATCGGCCCCATGGGTGATAACCACTGAATAGATAAACCCGCTGAACTTCTATAACGACCAACATCTGAATAATCATCAATTTTATCAAATTCACGAGAAGCCAAATCTCGATAGTCATCTAAATTAAACTCTGTATCCCATACATTACCAGCATCAATAAAAAAACTGGTACGAACACTGTTAGAAAAACCTTCATCTAAGAATGGTGTCGGTACAATAAGTTCTACACCTGCAACAACAATTGCATTACCGCCAACAGATCGAGCAGAAGCGTTAATGAAATCGTGATCAGGCCCTAGGCAACAGCTACTGCCGCCTTCTACGGGATCAGGAGCACCGTCAGTAGGCGTTGGGTAACGAAATACGGCACGTGGTCCAACAATGTTTTTCTCAAAACCACGTAAGGTATCAGTACCACCTGCTCTAAAATTCTCCCAAAATGGAAGTATTTGGTCATTACCATCGATAGTCCCGTAACCATTACCATAACCCGCAGTGAGACGTGTTAATACGGTCCAACGCTGATCTCTTGTTAATGGAAAATACCATTTAGTGTCTACATTAATTTTAAAATAATTTACATCTGAATTAGGTGTAGTCATTTTATAAGTTAAACTTTGACTAGAGCCATCCGTTGGAAACGTTCCTCTGTTTAATGTAGATCTTGAAATAGACGCTGATAAATCAAAGCTTTCAAACTCTAAGCCACCATCAGGATCTTTAGGATCTGAATATATCTCATAAAACTGTTGAATTTGTTCATACGTTTGTAGACGAGTAATGCCGTTATTTTTGTAACCAACACCGAAATTTAATCGAACATATTCATTGATAGGAAAGCCTAAATTAAGTCCTATCCCATACGTTTGATTATTGTATTCAACTAAATTGGCGTTACCCGCATCAAATTCACTGTAGTACATTTGTCCGCCCAACGAGACAGCATCTACTGTAAAATACGGATCTGTATAAGAAAGGCTCGCACTTTGTTGATAGCTCATCGTATTAACGTTAAACGCTAATTGATTACCGGTACCTAAAAAGTTATTTTGTTGAATACCCGCACTTAAACTTAAATTAGTCGTAGAACCATAACCTACACCCGCAGTAAAAGAGCCAGAAGGCTGTTCTTTTACTGAAAAGTCAATATCAACTAAATCATCTTCGCCAGGTACCTGCTTAGTTTCGTATTCAACCTCTTCCATATAAGGTAGGCGTTGTAACCAAGCTTTTGAATTTTCAGCGGCATTATTAGATAACCAAGCACCTTCCATCTGGCGCATTTCACGACGTAATACTTTGTCTGAAGTAACATTGTGACCATTAAAATTAATACGGTTCACATAGACACGCTTACCGGGATCAACAGAAATAGAAAGTTTAACGGTTTTATCTTCTTCATTTATATCAGGAATAACGTTTACTTTGGGATAAGCATAACCGTAACGTCCAAGAAAGCGACTGATGGTTTCTTCAGTGTAAGTGACCACTGCACCATTATAAAGCTCACCAGCTCTTAACGGGTTAATTGCACGAATAGTTCGTTCAAAACCAGCCATATCGCCAACAAAGTCTATTTCATTAACTTTAAATTGCTCACCTTCAGTGACATTTAACGCTATGTAAACCGCTTTTTTATCTGGTGTCATTGATACCTGAGTTGAGTCAACTTTATATTGCAAGTAACCACGGTCTAAGTAGTAACTTTTTATCGTTTCAATATCACCTTGCAAGGTTTGTTTTTGATAACGATCTTGCGCCATAAAATCCCACCAAGGAGAATCATAGGTGAGTTCGATTCGCTCAAGCAGCTCTTTGTCTGAAAAAACTTCATTACCCACAACATTAATTTGTTCTATTGCTGCAGCATCACCTTCAGTAAAAATAAAGTTAATGTCTACACGATTACGGGGTAAATGAGTAATTTCAGCTTTTACATCGGCATTATATTTTCCAATACTATGGTAGAAATCTTCTAAACCAATTTCAATACCAGAGATAATAGTCATATCTAGAGTTTCGCCTACCCTAATATTACTGCCATCAAGGCTTTCAACTAATTGCTCATCTTTTAAATCTTTATTACCGTCAAAGGTAATTTCACTGATCGTTGAACGTTCATGAACACGGTAAATGATTCTGTTACCATCCCGAAAGACAACAACATCATTAAAATGCCCCGATTTATAGAGAGACTTTATCGACTGAGAAATACGAAACTTATTCATCGTATCTCCCGTATTAAAAGGGATATGAGTCAAGGCAGCACCTAGTGCGACGCGTTGTAACCCTTTTATTTGAATATCTTCTACTTGAAATTCTTCAGAGGCTTGAACTGTTGTACCAAAGGCACCTAATAATACCGCGAGGGCAATTTTTTTAATTATCATAAATGCTAACTTTTATTACTTCTTTTGTTATAACCGCGAAAAATCGTTAAATAATGCGATACTCATTAAGCCTAAGAGGGCTAGTGTACCAAACTTAAAACCTATTTCTTGAATTTTTTCTGGTACGGGTTTTCCTGTGACTATTTCCACAAGATAATAAAATAAATGTCCACCATCAAGAACGGGTAGAGGTAATAAATTTATGATGCCTAGGTTAATGCTTATTAACGCGAGGAAACCTAGAAAATATACCAATCCGTATTGTGCACTACTTCCTGCTCCTTGTGCTATAGAAATAGGGCCACTTAAATTTTTAACAGAAACATCACCTGTGATGAGTTTGCCAATCATGTCAAAACTCAATACCACCAAATTCCAACTACGTTGTAAACTTTGTCCTAAAGAATCAACAACACCATAACGTAGATCAAATAAATATTCTTTTGGGTAGGGTTCAGACTTCGGTACCACACCTAGATAACCTATTTTTTTACCCGAACGTTCAATTAAAGAAGGTGTTACAGATATTTCCTGATATTCACCTTCTCTTTCAACGATTAAATTAACGTTTTTTTCCGGGAGCTGGCTTATATTTTTTGAAAACATTGCCCAACTACCATTTATTTGTTCGCTATTGATACTAATTAACTTATCTTTAACTTTTAATCCTGCTTTATCTGCAGCGCTTCCTTCTTCAATAAAAGCTAGTTCGGCAAAAATTGGTGCACGAAACGGGGCGATACCTAGACTAGCAATAGCAGACTCTTTATCTGGAGAAAAAAGCCATACAGATGTGTCTAAGTTATGCGTTGTCGATGACGCACTCCCCTTATTTTTCGTTATTATCGTAAAGCTTGTCTCACCGATTTGAGAGACTAATGCTAAATTGACATCTTGCCAATCTAATGTTTTTTGACCGGCTACTTCAATAATTTGACTATTACTGGTTATTTTTGCTTTATGCGCAATAGATGCTGTCGTTATTTCACCAACAATAGGTTTTACACTCGGAACACCAATAAGAAACATTAAATAAAATGCAAAAATGGCAAAAGCGAAATTAGCAAACGGTCCAGCAGCAATAATAGCTATGCGTTGATAAACAGTTTTATTATTAAACGTTTTATCAAGATCTTCAGGTTGTACGTCATCAACGCGACCATCAAGCATTTTAACGTATCCACCTAACGGGATTAAGGCAATAACAAACTCAGTTCCTTCTTTGTTAACTTTGCGCCACAGTACTTTCCCGAAGCCGATAGAAAAACGCTCCACTTGGACACCGTTTTTTCTAGCCACCCAATAATGACCATATTCATGCACGGTGATCAAAATACCTAAAGCAACAACAAAAGAAGCTAAGTTCCAAAAAAAATCAAACAACTACTTACCCCCTTCTTTATTAACTTCATTAATCATGTCATCACGCTCTTCAAGATAACTACTTTCAATTAGATTACGTGAAAATTCTCGAACATTTTCATCGAGGTTAACAACATCATCAATTGATGCCACCCTTTCTGAGACAAATTTATTGACAGAAGTTTCATTTATTTTTGCAATATCAGTAAATTTTATTTTTTCGTTCAAAAAAGCATCAACAGCAATTTCATTTGCTGCATTCAAAGCCGTACATGCACCTTGACCACTTTTACATGCTGCAATTGCTAATCTTAAATTTGGGTATTTTTCATAATCCACGTCTTCAAACTCGAAAGCTTTTGTATTGAAAAAGTCTAAAGGTTCAACCCCCGATTCAATTCTGTCAGGGAAGGCTAAAGCATGAGCAATGGGAGTTCGCATATCAGGATTACCCATTTGGGCGATTACAGAACCATCTTTATATTGCACCATCGAGTGAATAGTACTTTGCGGATGTAAAACTACTTGAATATTTTCAGGGTCTATATTAAATAACCATTTAGCTTCAATGAACTCTAGACCTTTATTCATCATTGTTGCTGAATCTACAGAAATTTTTCGTCCCATATCCCAGTTAGGGTGGGCACAAGCTTGCGCTGGCGTTACATGTGCTAATTGATCAATGGATAATTTTCTAAATGGGCCACCGGACCCTGTTAACAATATTTTACTTACACCGTTATTAGTTAAATTGCATCGTCCTGGATTCGCTTGTGCGTTAGCAGGTAAACACTGAAAAATTGCATTGTGTTCACTGTCTATTGGCAGTAACTCTGCACTGTATTTTTCAACCGCGTCTATGAAAAGAGCGCCTGAAGTCACTAGTGCTTCTTTATTAGCAAGTAGCACCCTTTTTCCGGCTTTTACTGCGGACATTGTCGGTAATAAACCTGAAGCGCCAACAATAGCTGCCATAACGGTATCGGTAGTATCATCTCCAGCAATATCAATAAGTCCTTGTTTCCCACTACGTACTTGAATAGCGTGAAGACCTTTATTGTTCAGTTTTTCTTTTAGCTGTTTAGCTGCATTATCATCAACCATAACAACAATACTTGGATTAAATTCCTGACACTGAGCCAACATTTCATTAACACGTGTATTTGCTGACAAGCTTTCAATCGAAAATAATGTCGGATGAAGCCTCACGACTTCGAGTGTACTAACACCGATAGACCCCGTAGAACCTAAAATACAAAGTTTACGCATTGTTAATGTTCAACCTATTGCCAGCCTAATAAGGCGTAGCATAATGCATAAACTGGGGCTGTAGCCGTTAAACTATCAATTCTGTCTAATATGCCACCGTGACCAGGGAGAATCGAACCACTGTCTTTTATACCCGCTTGGCGTTTAAACATACTTTCATTTAAATCGCCTAAAACAGACACTGTAGTAATAATTCCGGTAACAATTAATGCTAAGGTAAACTGTTGAGCTTGCCACTGAAGAGAATAGCCAGCAATTGCAATGAATATACAAGCACATACAACGCCACCAATAAAACCTTCTAAAGTTTTACCTGGGCTAACATTGGGGAGAAGTTTATGTTTACCAATAGATTTACCGACGAAATAAGCGCCAACATCTGCACTCCATACCATTAAAAATAGGAACATGATGAGTTGAGCGCCATGATAAGGGTCTTGAGTATATTCATTACTACGGAGTACCATAAAAGCGAGCCAAGTAGGTATAAGCGTTAACCAACCGAAAACACCACGAATGGAACGATGACTTGACCAAAATTTACTATAGCGAGGGTAAAGGAAAGTGAGTGTTGCTGACAAAAACCACCATGCAACAGCAACCCATAAAACTAAGGAGACACCTGAATGTAATTCACCATTAAGTGACCATAATTCTAACAAAGGCAGTGTGTACCAGAGAACTGAAATAATAATAATAGTTACAGAAACAAAAGCAAGACGTCGGCGTTTATTGGCAAAGCCCATTAAAGGTCCCCACTCCCAAGCACCTATTGCCATAACGGCCATAAATAAAACCGCAAACTTATCTAAAGGTAAATAGAAAATGGCGGAGATAGCTAAAGGCGCTAAGATAACAGCTGTAATAATTCGTTGTTTTAACAATGGATACCCTTTTAAATGATATTTTTTATAGTTATTATTGGTCGTATTAAAAGTTAATTTCTTATAATTTTACTTGCTCGCCTGTTTGACCAAAACGACGTTCTCTTTGGTCATAACAATAAATAGCGGCGTTAAAAGCCTCCTCATCGAAATCTGGCCATAATATATCTGTAAAATAAAGCTCTGCATAAGCCGCCTGCCATAAGAGGAAGTTGCTAATGCGAAAGTCACCACCCGTGCGAATAAGGAGATCAAGTTTAGGTAAATTAGCTAAACAAGTATGCTCATTCAATGTGTCTTCAGTAATATCATCAACACTAAGTGTGTTATTGGCTACTTTTTCAGCGACTATTTTTGCGGCATTAGCTATGTCCCAACGGCCACCATAGTTAGCTGCAATAGACAATACCATACCTTTATTGTTTGCGGTTAAATCTTCTGAAACTTTTATTTTTTTTTGTAATTTATCAGAAAAACGCGAAACATCGCCAATAACGTGAAAACGCACATCGTTCTTATGAAGTTTCTTCACTTCTCGTGTCAAAACAAACATAAAAAGATCCATTAACACGCTAACTTCTTGTTCTGGTCTTCGCCAATTCTCACTACTAAAAGCGAAGAGTGTTAATGCTTTCACCCCGTGTTTTATTGCAGTACTAACAGAGGTACGAACAGACTCTACACCAGATTTATGACCCGAAACACGTGATTTTCCACGCTTTTGTGCCCAACGACCATTACCATCCATTATAATGGCAATATGTTGTGGCACTTTAATTGAGTTTTCAGTTATTGCTTCTGTCATAAATGTTCCAGTTTTCTGTTCAAGCTATATCTAAATTTTTCTATAAAAAAACCGTAGTAATCATTTAAAAACTACGGTTTATTTATATCAGAATAATAAGTTATATTTCCATTAACTCTTTTTCTTTAATTGATAAAATATCATCAACTTGTTTTACATAGGTATCAGTCAATTTTTGAATATCGTCTTCTGATTGATGCATTTCATCATCACTGATCTCTTTTTCTTTATTCAATGATTTAACATCAGAGTTAGCATCACGACGAATATTACGGATGGCTACCTTGCCGTTTTCAGCTTCATTTTTAACTACTTTAACAAGGTCTTTACGACGTTCTTCTGTTAATGGCGGTAAAGGAATACGTATAAGTGTACCTTGAGATGAAGGATTTAAACCTAAATCAGATTTCAAAATTGCTTTTTCTACAGCGCCAATCATACCTTTATCAAAAACGGTAATCGCTAAAGTACGCGCATCCGGTGTTGCAATATTGCCCACCTGGCTTAATGGCGTGTCCATACCGTAATAATCAACTACAATATTATCAAGTAACGAACGATGTGCACGACCTGTTCTTACTTTGTTTAAATTACTTTTTAACGATTCGATACTTTTACTCATACGTTCTTGAGCATCTTGTTTTATTTCATTTATCACGTTGAATTTCCTTAAAATCAAAAATTAAACTAAATTTTCTGTATGATCGATGGTTGTGCCTTCATTACCACCCATCACTACTTCTTTTAATGCGCCTGGCTTATTCATATTAAAAACACGAATAGTCATACTGTGATCACGAGCGAGTGTGAATGCAGCCAAGTCCATTACTTTAAGCTCTCTCTCTAACACTTCGTCATAACTTAACTGGCTATATAACGTAGCATCTGGATTTTTAACCGGATCATCTGAATAGATGCCGTCAACTTTTGTTGCTTTTAACACAACATCTGCTTCTATTTCAATACCACGTAAACACGCGGCTGAATCTGTAGTGAAGAAAGGATTACCTGTGCCCGCACTAAATATAACAACACGGCCAGATTTTAACAAACTGATGCCTTCAGCCCAGTTATAACGATCACAAACACCGGCCAAATCAATAGCAGACATTAATTTAGCATTAACAAATGCACGATGTAATGCATCACGCATGGCCAAACCATTCATCACAGTTGCTAACATGCCCATTTGATCACCAACGACGCGATTCATTCCTGCTTCTGCAAGACCCGCACCACGAAATAAATTACCACCACCAATAACCAAACCAACTTGAATGCCCATTTCAATAAGCTCTTTGATTTCCTGAGCCATTCTATCTAAAACTTTAGGGTCAATACCGAAACCCTCTTCACCCATAAGTGCTTCACCACTAAGTTTTAATAAAATTCGACGATATATTGGTTTTGGACTGATGCTCATAAAAAACATTCCTGTATTTTGTCTAAAAATAGGCGAAAAAATAGCCGTGATCAATTTGACCGCGGCTATTTTAGTACGTTTAGCTAACTATCGAAAGTCTAAACTGAAAAAAGAACTGTTTTACTGAGTTGTATGCTTAAAAATTAAGCTTTTGCTGCAGCAATTTGTGCTTCAACTTCAGCAGCAAAATCTTCTTCTTTCTTAGCAATGCCTTCACCAACTTCTAAACGAACAAAGTTAGAAACTGTAATGCCTTTCTCTTTAAGAATAACGCCAACAGTTTTTTTAGGTTCCATGATGAATGCTTGGCCTGTTAAAGAAATCTCACCCGTAAACTTCTTCATACGACCAATGATAATCTTTTCAAGCAATTCAACAGGTTTTTTCTTTTTATCTTCAAGCGCATCGTTTTCAGCTTTCAAGATATCTAATTGAATGCGTTGTTCATTTTCTACTACACTAGCAGAAACATCGTCAGGCGTTAAGAAATCAGGCTTACTTGCAGCAACGTGCATAGCGATATGCTTCAATGATTCCGCATCGCCTTCACCGGCAACAACAACACCAATAGTAGCGCCATGGCTATAAGAAGCCAATGCAGAACCTTCAACGTATGAAACACGACGTATATTGATGTTTTCACCAATTTTAGTCACAAGTGTAATACGCTTTTCTTCGAATTGAGCCTGTAACTCTTCGATAGTAGCTTTTGAAGCTAAAGCAGCATCAGCAACTTCGTTAGCAAAACCTAAGAAGTTTGAATCTTTTGCAACGAAATCTGTTTGACAGTTAACTTCAAGTAATGCAGCAATACCGTCAGCACTTTTAATTAAAATAGCACCTTCAGCAGCAATATTACCGGCTTTCTTAGCCGCTTTTGCTTGACCGTTCTTACGCATATTTTCAATCGCAAGTTCCATGTCGCCTTCAGCTTCTTGTAACGCTCTTTTACAATCCATCATGCCCGCAGCTGTGCGTTCACGAAGTTCTTTAACCATTACAGCAGTAATTACCATGAGAAAATTCCTCAATTTTTGTTATCCCCTAAACTATTAAAAGCAGGGCATAAAATATTAATATGTTGCCACAAGCGCCTAAACGCTTGTGGCAATAGCAAAAAAAAGTTATGAAAAACTGAAATTATTCAGCTTCTACAAAACCGTCTTTTTCAGCTTGAACTACGATGTTCTTTTCACGACCTTCTAAAACTGCGTTAGCGGCAGAATCAGTGTATAAAGTCACGGCGCGAATTGCATCGTCGTTACCCGGGATAATGAAATCAATGTTATCTGGGTTTGAGTTTGTATCAACTACAGATATTACTGGAATACCTAAGTTTTTA
Source organism: Alteromonadaceae bacterium (assembly GCA_041890515.1). Classification (GTDB taxonomy): domain Bacteria; phylum Pseudomonadota; class Gammaproteobacteria; order Enterobacterales; family Alteromonadaceae; genus Colwellia_A. The sequence goes on along the minus strand of JASDWX010000072.1, from coordinate 27,794 downwards.
GCTTCTTTAATAGAAATGTGTTCATGATCAGCATCAATGATGAATAAAACGTCAGGTAAACCACCCATGTTTTTGATTCCACCAAGACTTTTGTCAAGTTTTTCCATTTCACGAGTACGCATTAAAGCTTCTTTCTTAGTAAGCGCTTCAAAAGTACCGTCTGAACTTTGTGCTTCAAGATCTTTCAAACGCTTGATTGATTGACGAACTGTTTTCCAGTTAGTCAACATACCACCTAACCAACGGTGATTAACGTAGAATTGATCACATTTGATAGCAGCATCTTTAATTGCATCGCTTGCAGCGCGCTTAGTACCAACAAATAAAACTTTACCTTTCTTCGAAGAAACACCTGATAAAAAGGCAAGTGCGTCGTTGAACATTGGAACAGTTTGTTCAAGGTTGATGATATGAACTTTATCGCGTGAACCAAAAATGTAAGTTTTCATTTTTGGGTTCCAGTAACGGGTTTTGTGACCGAAATGAACACCTGCTTTAAGCATATCGCGCATAGAAACGTTTGGCATGATTTTTCCTTTATTTGGTTTAGGGGGTTAAGCGTTCATACATTTAAATATACCTAACTCTTTATTGTTTGATTCTTTACTTAAGTAAAGAAGACAAATACAAACTGAGCACCCCAGCATATTCTTAATAAATGTATGTGAATTTATAATACGTATCGTTATTATTAACCATACAAGTTTAAAAGCTAAACACTACCGATAACAACATGTTGATCAAATCACCATTAAAATGGGTTAACACCATTCAAATAACATTGATAAACATACGATTCAATCGATAAATTTAGCGGCGCACTTTATACCATGTAAATATAAAATAAGCCAGAAATAAAGCCTAAAATATAAGTGCTCCTTAATTATATTTACGCCTATAAGGATAATTTTAGTGGGATAATTTTTTCGTTCGCGCTAAAATTAACGATATTATCTTATGATTCAATTTTTGACTTAACACTACGGCGATAAACCATCATGTCTACTGAACTCTTTTTTATTTATGACACTCACTGTCCTTGGAGCTTTGCAACAACTTTTTTAGTTAAAGAAATTGCTCATGCTTTTCCAGATATTAATTTAAATTTATGGCACAGTGCACATTACGAAGGTGATGAAAAAGTCAGTAAAAAAACAATAGATGCTGTTGAAGATGACGCTAACATTGAATTCAGTAATGAATACATTAAAACACTTAATATTGAAAAAGATTCAACATTAAGTGCCAATTTACTTGGTTGGGTTAGTCAAAAAGTACCACACCTTACTTTAGATCTTATACAAGCTATTCAAAAACAGCATTTTGAACAGGGTACTGCTTTTACACATGAAAACGATTTCCAATCTATCGTTGAAGAACTGAAGTTATCTCCTCCTGGAAAAGTATTTAAAGAAGGAAAAATAGCCAAAGAAGCTGAATTCACTTTACAAGAGATTTACGATTTTCAAGAACTTATTGGCACAAAAGCGATACCCGCCTTGTTAATTGCTCATAATGAAAACTTAACGTTGTTACAACATAATTTATATTTGCAAGAACCTAGCGCTATTATAGAAGCCATTGAGCTTGAAATAGCAAAAGATTAGACAATAGACAATAAGTGCACTTTTAGGCAAAATAACGTCTACCGCATAAACATTAAAAATAATTGAGGAAAAAATGGGTATTACAATTAAAACTCAGGAAGAAATAGAAAAAATGCGTATTGCCGGAAAACTTGCGGCTGGCGTATTAGAGATGGTCACACCACATGTCAAAGCAGGTGTAACAACAAATGAGTTGAATACCCTATGTGCTGAATATACTGACAAAGTGCAAAATGCCATTTCAGCTCCTCTCAATTATCATGGTTTTCCTAAATCTATCTGTACATCAGTCAACCATGTTGTTTGTCACGGTATTCCTAACGATACCCCATTAACTGATGGCGACATTGTTAATATAGATATCACGGTAATTAAAGATGGATACCATGGCGATACCAGTAAAATGTTTCTTATTGGCGAAGTTAGCCTTGAAGACAATCGCTTATGTCGTATAACCAGAGAAGCGTTATATGTTGGTTTGAAAAAAGTTAAGCCTGGTAAC
>JASDWX010000072.1:0-25675 GCA_041890515.1 Alteromonadaceae bacterium | reverse complement strand
GGTAACACCTTTGGTGAAATTGGTACGGCAATTCAGAAGTTTTTAAAGAAATCTGGTCGTTACTCAATAGTTAAAGAATATTGTGGCCATGGTATCGGCAGTGTGTTTCATGAAGAACCACAAATTGTTCATTACAAAAATAACGATAAAGAAAAAATGGTTGAAGGTATGTGTTTTACCATCGAACCTATGGTTAACCTTGGTCGTGCTAATACGCTTTTAGATAAAGAAGATAATTGGACTGTTTATACTTTAGACGGAAAAAAATCTGCACAGTGGGAACACACACTGCTTGTTACACGAACAGGTTGTGAGATTTTGACCCTTCACAACGATGATACTATTTTGAGACATTTACAGAACTAATTTTTATAAAAAAGTCTAAGTTAGCGATAGACGTTATTTGCTTTTTCATTAATAAATAAAGCATGATGTCTATCGTCTTAACCTACTGAGTAAAAAATTCAGCTATGCAAACTCCTCTCCCTTTAGAATATAGCGACTCCTTAGCCGTTAGCTCCCCCTTTATTTCGACTCAAGATATTTGTCAACTTAGTCGTAATTTCCAACAATGGCAAAAAGACAAGTTTCCTACTGTAGAAGTGTCTATTCTTGTGTCAACACGTGCACAGTTTGTTGATAGTATTCTGCGAAAATTATGGAGTCAGCATCATTTAGATGAAGACCAAATAAGCTTACTTGCGGTTGGTGGATATGGACGCGGAGAATTACACCCTTATTCTGATGTTGACATACTATTACTGACTAAAGCGAAAATAACTGATGCTTTATCAGAAAAAATATCAGCCTTTATTACACAGTTATGGGATGTAAAATTAGATATAGGACAAAGTGTTCGAAGTATTAAGGAATGTATAAAACAAGCAAAAAAAGACGTTACCGTTGCGACAAATCTTATGGAAATGCGTCAAATTTGTGGTAATGAATCATTAACTCAAAGTTTATACTCGTTGTTGGAAGCTGACAGTTTTTGGACATCAAAAAAGTTCTTTATTGCAAAACGTGCTGAACAACATGAGCGCCATCAACAATATCATGGTGCTTCATATACCCTTGAACCTAATTTAAAAGCAAATCCTGGTGGCTTACGTGATATTCAAACGATTGCCTGGGTTGCCAAACGCCACTTCTCTGCCGACTCTCTTGAAGAACTTGTTGCCCATAAATATTTAACCCAAAATGAATTTTTTGAATTATTAGAGTGTCAAGATTACTTATGGCGAATGCGCGCTGCCTTGCACATTATTGCTGATCGCAGTGAAAACCGTCTATTATTTGATTATCAAGCCGATGTCGCTAGTTTAATGGGCTTTGGTGAGGGAGGAAAACTTGCGATTGAACGTATGATGCAGCGCTTTTTTCGTATTCTTGGTCGTGTTGCAGAACTTAATAAAATGCTTTTACAACATTTCGATTACACCATAATAAAAGAAGATCAACCAATACCCGAAATACCTCTAAACAAAGATTTTGTCATTATTGATGGACAAATAAATGCCGTAAATAACAGAGTATTTATGAGTTCTGTAAAAATTATGGAAATGTTTTTACTTGTTGCTCAAAACGAACATATAACTGATTTACATCCAAATACCCTCCGATTATTACGGAATGCTCGTAGACGATTGATTTCAGGTTTAATGGATTATGCTGAATGTAGAAAAATTTTTATTGAGATCATGAAACATCCTAATGGCTTAGGACTCAGTTTTACGCTCATGCATCAACATTCAATCATTGCCGCTTATTTACCCCAATGGCGCAATATTGTAGGACAGATGCAATTTGATTTATTTCATGCGTATTCGGTAGACGAACATAGTTATCGGCTGATTAAAAACCTTTACCGTTTTAGCCAAACAAAGTATGACAATGACTTTCCACTTTGTAGTAAAATAATGCAGCGCATTCGTAAGCCTGAAATTTTGTATATTGCAGGAATTTTTCATGATATTGCCAAGGGTCGCGGTGGTGACCATGCTAAATTAGGGGCTGTTGATGCGTTAGAGTTTAGCAAGGTTCACCCGATTAATAGTCATGATGGCCGAATGATCGCTTGGCTCGTAAAAAATCACTTACTGATGTCAGTAACAGCACAGCGACGAGATATTTCAGATTTTGAAGTAATTAAAGCTTTTGGTGAAATAGTTAGAGATGAAGCGCACCTAGATTATCTTTACTGTTTGACCGTTGCTGACATGCGTGCCACAAATGAAAGTTTATGGAATAGTTGGAAAGCAAATCTACTCGAGGAGCTCTACTTTAACACCAAAAGAGCTTTTCGTCGTGGCCTTGAAAAACAAGTGGATTTGCGTTCAAAGATTAGAGAAAACCAAGAGAGAGCGTTAGAGATTCTAGAACAAAATGGCACGAATATTACAGAAGTTAAAAAATTCTGGAATAAACTAAAAGCCGATTATTTTTCTCGTTATTCACCTCAACAAATTGCTTGGCATAGTCAACATATAATAACACATAGTATCGTTAAACCTTTGGTATTGATCAGCCCTAAACCTTATCGTGGTGGGACAGAGATATTTATTTATACTAAAGTTTCTCTGAATATTTTTGCTAAAATTGTGATTGCACTTGACGCAAAACGTTTGTCAATTCACGATGCTAAAATTATTAGTAGTAAAAAAGGCTACACATTAAACACCTTTGTCGTATTAGATAAAAAGAATAAAGCGATCACGGATAGTCATCGTGCATTAGATATCGCAAAATCACTGACAAAAGCATTAATGAAACCATCGCCAAAATTAAAAAACAAAGCGGCACCAGCCTATATTGATAACTTTAAAATTCCAACCAAAGTCAGTTTTATTGAAACAGCAACAGAAAAAACGACTTTACTCGAAATTATTGCACTTGATCACCCTGGTCTTCTCGCCAGATTTGCGAAAGTCTTTCAACAAAACAAGATAAGTATTCATTCTGCTAAAATCACAACTTTTGGTGAAAAAGCAGAAGATGTTTTTACCGTTTCAAGTGTCGATAATTTGGCATTGACACTAGAGCAGCAAGCACAACTTTCAGCCATGTTATGTGATAATCCACTTAACGTATAAAACTTTAAAACTATAAATTTAAAAGCATAGGAAATAGCATGTCAAACTTACAAAGCATCATAGAACAAGCCTTTGAAGATAGAATGAACATCACACCAAAAACGGTATCAGCTGAAGTTAAGCAATCAGTTTTAGATGCTCTAGCCGCACTCAATGATGGTTCAGCTCGTGTTGCAGAGAAAATAGCAGGCGAATGGGTTGTTCACCAATGGCTTAAAAAAGCAGTATTACTCTCGTTTAGAATTTGGGACAACGACGTTATTGATGGCGCTGAGAGTACCTTTTTCGATAAAGTTCCTATGAAATATACTAATTACACACAAGCAGACTTCGAAGCTGATGGTGTTCGCGTAGTACCTGGTGCATCGGTACGAACAGGTAGTTTCATCGGTAAAAATGTTGTAGTAATGCCCAGTTTTGTAAATATTGGCGCTTTTGTTGATGAAGGCTGTATGGTTGATGCATGGGCTACTGTCGGCTCGTGTGCTCAAATTGGTAAAAATGTACATCTATCTGGTGGTGTTGGTATCGGTGGTGTTTTAGAGCCTTTACAAGCTGGCCCAACAATTATTGAAGACAACTGTTTTATTGGTGCTCGTTCAGAAATTGTTGAAGGCGTGGTTGTCGAAGAAGGTGCAGTTATCTCTATGGGCGTTTACATTGGCCAAAGTACAAGAATATTTGACCGTGAAACAGGCGAAGTACATTACGGACGTGTTCCGGCTGGTTCGGTTGTCGTACCGGGTAATCTGCCTTCTAAATGTGGTACTTATAGTTTATACGCAGCAATTATCGTTAAGAAAGTAGATGCAAAAACGCGTGCAAAAGTGGGTATAAACGCTTTACTACGTTCAGTATCTGAAGAGTAATCATTTAAACTCTCACTACAAATAGCGGTGATATTATCACCGCTATTTTTTTGACACCTACGTTATCAAGCCTATTAGGGTTAGGTAAAATTAATGACTCCCGCTAAATAATTTCCATTTAAAAATATTATATTATCCATATATAACAGCCTATTAACTAGTAATCCATCCTTTGTCTCTAACGATTAAAAAATCAAAAAAAGACTTGGCATAGCATTTGCCAACTACCAGTATCGCTTGTTTTATTATTGTCTTATTATGAAAAATATTTTAACGCTACTTATTATACTATTTTCTTTTTTACTGACTGCTTGCAGTTCAACGTCTAAAGTTGAGATCGTAAAAAAACCGTTAATCTCGGATCATTATTTAATGATGTCATTACTTAACCGTTCCGTTACAGAAGATCAAAAAATGATGCTGGAATTTGCGCAGCAACGCGAACGTTATACGAATGATATTTTTGTGAATACGGTCAGCATTAAAGGCCCAAAAGACAGCAACACCGAGACCAACAGAGTACAACATGTTTATGCGGCATTAATTGAAAGCGACATAAACTCGGTAAGCATTATAGCTGCTGAATGAAATAAATTTATTCGTTGAGTTACTTAACTGATTGTATTATTAACTTAATTTATTTAATTTATTAATGTCCCAAGACAACTCATCAAAAACCTGCAACCATTGCTGATCAAACTCAGCGAAAATCGTTACTTCTTTTTTGGTTATCGGATGAATAAACTCAATTTTTTGAGCCATTAACATCAGACGCTTAAAGCCAAAGTGTTTAATAAAAAATGGATTCTGTTTGTTATCTCCATAATTAATATCGCCAATAATTGGATGACGCAAATGCGCTAAATGCCGCCGAATTTGGTGCCTTCTTCCTGTTACTGGAAGACACTTAATCAGGGAATAACGGACACTATCAAACTTCCCTAGCTGTATAGGCAAACTAGCCGTTAATATAGATTCATAATGAGTAACCGCATCTTGTGGTGCTTTATCTAGACTGACATTTTTATCGCCTAGTTTATCCAACTTTTCTTTAAGTGGGTGATCTATCTCCCACTCTCCTAGCAGATATCCACGTGTTAAAGCAAAATATGTTTTTTGAATGGTTTTATCCATAAAAGCTTGCCCCATCAAACGAGCGACTTCTTCACTAAGGCCAAAAAGCAAAATGCCTGATGTCGGTCGGTCTAATCGATGCAATGGATAAACGTATTGACCTATTTGGTCACGTACTAACTGTAGCGCAAAGTATATTTCGTCTTTATCCATATAACTTCTATGAACAAATAACCCTGCAGGCTTATCAACCGCGACGATATATTCATCTTGATATAGTATCGTTAAAATCGGTTTTTCATCAAAAGGCATTATTTTCTCGGGTTTTATTATCAGTGATGCAAAAAAGCAAATAGTATTGATCTATTATTATCTCTATAATACCGTCATTATTCGATTATTATTTTATTTATTATTTAGCTATGAGTACTATTCCTTCAATTTCTGAGTTATTAAAGCTGTCTGGATCTCAATATAGAGTTTTTGATATTGGCCGAAAAATCGATAAATTATCAAAAGAAACGTTCACTAAAGTTGAAGCTAATCAATTACCCTATCCATTTCCTTCTCAAGGCCATGCATTTCTAGCGATAACGTTTTGGCAAAAGCAAAATTCACAGCCTTATTTATGGTTTGTAAAATTTCCACTTGATGAGCGAGGTTTACTAAACCTTGTAGCAAGAGATCATTTTATTGCCATTATCATTGAAGCACTTGGGGCTGAACTCGACACAACGCCAAATGAGAAACAAGAAGAGTTATTAAAAAGTAATCCTTATCACTTTACACCGCCACAATATAAGTTAGCTTATTTGAATAGTTTGATTTCTGTAGAAACAAATAATAAAAATAGCCAATATTTTTCTGGTGCATTAAGTTACTTATCAGGCGAAAATAATTGGCAAGACTGGCAAGATGTTGGTGTACAAGGTTTAAATGACTTTGCTGTACGTTTATCTGAGAAAGCAACGCAAAAAATATTACTAAACGCTTTACCGAATCTACCTAAGCCTGTATTACAACCCTTATGTTCTGCATTAGAAAACGTAACATTACCCGTTGATGTGATTGATGTGCTTATAGCAAAATTTCAGCATAACGTGATCAGTAAAGATTGTAGTGAAACTGCTGAACTCACCTTTTTATTACGAAGTTTATCATCTAGTTGTGAACACCCACATGTTATAAAATTTATTGATTCATTTATTAAGCAATCTTCATCTGATGCTTTTTTCTCTGAAGAACTAGCCATCGTCATCGCAGGAAGGTGTTGGCAAGTATTCAGAAATGAGCAGCAGATAATGACCTTTTTTGAGTCATTAATAGCTCAACAGGAGATTGAAGTATTTCAAGCAATTTTCAAAGATCTTGTTGCTATTCCGTCTTTACGTCCTTTAATATTTCAATGTATGAGATCACCAAACCGTAGCGATGAATTAAGTAAAGCCATTGGTATGTTATTTCAACGCTAACTAGAGAGAGCTCGAATGGAAAATATATATTTATTACTGATTGTTTGTTTATTTTTGTGGTATTTCATTTATTTGCGAAAAGTATCAGAATTTGCTTTGCGTCACATAAAACAATACTGTGAAAAAGATTCACTACAATTCATTTCACTTTCTCGAAGCTCAAGTCGATTAAGGTTTAGCAAAGCTTTAGGACCTCACTGGATCAGTACTTTTGACTTTGAATTTAGTGGAGATAGAGAATCAAGCTATCAGGGGCAGGCAACATTATGTGGTTATAAACTTGATAATATTCATGTGCCTATGTATAAAATTTAATAAATATTTGCACTATAAAAATGCCGTTCAACATTGTTGAACGGCATTTTTTATTCACATCTATAATTAAAATAGGTCTAAATGTGTACTATATTAATCTACAGTTATGTTTAGCGCTATTTGCTTAGAAAGTTACGTTAATGCATCAACCACTTTAAAACTTGCATTTTCCATTAGGGTAAGTGCTTTTACTGCACCTTCATTATCACCAGCAGCATGAGACTTCAAGGCTTCAATACCATAGCTATGAACGTCAATATGTGGCGCTTCTATCTGTTTAAATGAACTTTGTGAAGCATATTTTTCAGCTCCCTCACCTTGATTGAACCATTTCCCTAATCGGCACATATTATGGTCAGAAAAATCACTAGCCACTTTATCCGACATGCCTAACATAACTTTATAAACATCGAGCTTCCAAACAACGTGATCCATTTTTACTGTTTGCAAAAATGTATCCGCCGTTGTGTTAGTAATCACCGAATACATATTTTTAGACAATGAAACGATTTGTTTAGCTGTGCCTTCAATTGAAGACGTACTCACACTTATTTCCTCACTCTTATCTCCCACATGGCTGATACCACTGATCACATCACCCATTTGAGTATTGACTTGCTCAATTAGATTAGATATTTCATTAGATGCTTCTGCAGAGCGCTGTGCTAATGTTCTCACTTCATCGGCAACAACTGCAAAGCCTCGACCTTGTTCACCAGCTCGAGCGGCTTCTATAGCAGCATTTAGCGCCAATAAGTTAGTTTGATCAGAAATACCTTTAATAATGTTTACAAAATCATTAATACCGGACGTAACCGTCTTTAGTTGGTCGGCTGAAGTAGACGCCGCTTGTGTATCCGTTGAAATCTGTGAGGTGGATGTAATATTACTTGATAACATATCCATGATTTGGTCAAATAACTGTTGGGATGATTGGAATGTGTCTCTATGCTCATTCAAATCGGCAGATGAAACGGCGAGGTCTTCACGTATAGTATTAACGAGTGTAGAAGACTGCAACCATAGCTTATTTAATTCCTCTTGCGTGCGATAGCGTGTAGAGTTATTAGACATATCTTCAGCAAGTTGACCACTTTCTCTTTCAGCAGATGCTAAATCCGACATTAAAGTTTCAATACGTGTTTGCAATTCGATATTTTCAGTTTTAAGTCGAATGTTTTCTTCTTTATGTTTTGCACCAAAAATCATATTTTTTACACCCTTGAATATAAAATTATATATATTTAATATATATTAAAAAAAACCACCCGTAGAATTATTTACATATATCTTTAATAACACGCTAAAAAACAAAAATAATGTAAAATTAATTAATCATAGTGAGTATAAGTAATGATGAATCAAATGAAAGTATTTACGGCCATATTTATTTTAATAATATCTTTACCAGGCTACACCCAACAAAAAATCAATATTGATAAAATATCAGCACAAAATACCCAACAATTTACTCCGAAATTTATTGTTGGCGGTCAACCTAGTGAGATTGACTTAGTTATTCTATCTAAAAGCGGTATTAAAACCATAATTAACTTACGAGGCGATGAAGAATTTAACGATTTTGATGAAAAAGCAGAAGTAGAAGCATTAGGAATGAATTATATCACTATTCCAATTCTTGGAGCTTCTGGAATCAATAATGAAAATTTAAAGTTATTTTCTGCTGCGATACAAAATAAAGAGCAAGCATTTGTTCATTGTGCAAGTGGTAACCGAGTGGGTGCAATGTTCGCATTAGACGCATACTTCAACCATAAAAAAAGCTTGAAAGAAGCTATTTCTATAGGTAAACAGTCTGGTTTAACGAGATTAGAATCTACCGTAAAAAAAGTAATTATGGCTAAATAAGGTCTCTAGCTATACGTGAATTCTTCTTCATTTATATTAACTTAAATGACATCCTAATAACAAAAAGCTCAAGATATACTTGAGCTTTTATCATTAATTAACAGAAGTTTAATTAAAACGGCATCTTCATCCCTGGAGGTAATTGCATACCACCAGTCAAAGCACCCATTTTTTCTTTGTTTTGTTCTTCTACACGACGAACAGCATCGTTAAATGCCGCTGAAATCAAATCTTCCAGCATGTCTTTATCGTCTTCCATCAAGCTATCGTCAATCTCAACACGACGAACACTGTGTCCGCCTGTCATAGTTACTTTAACCATGCCTGCGCCTGATTCTCCAACAACTTCCATTTTAGCTAATTGTTCTTGAGCTTTAGCCATTTTTTCTTGCATTTGTTGGGCTTGTTTCATTAAGTTGCCCATGCCGCCTTTCATCATAATTTTTTCTCCAAGGTTCAGTTGCCGCAAAGATAGAGCTTAATGCGACAAATATCAAGTAGCAGTTATATTGCTACAATTGTATTTTCATCTAATTCTGCTTGAAAGTGAGTTTTCAAACCAATAATTATTTCATCATTTTCGAGTAACTCTTTAGCATAATCATAACGCTTATCATTAATGTGTGATTGAATTTGATAAGGATCATGTGCTGTTTCGTCTACTATAGTTAATTCTACTGTTACTTTTCGCTTTAAAAAACTTGAGATACACTCTTCAAGTTTTTTATGAGCAACATCACTATTTAAATGCTTTGTCGCTTGATCTAGATTGAGCAGTAGTAAATCGTCAGTCGATTTTTCACTCACCGTTGCATGTATCGCTAATTGTCGTAATCGACCCGTTAACGACATTGCATCAATCATATTTGCCCATTTATCAACTTGATTTGCTGAACGGATTTTTGCTGGGTCAATAACATTTACATCGAAAGCCTGATCTGAAATAGTTTCTAGTGCAGGCACAACGATTTTGGATTCTGTCTGAATTTTTAATTCAAGCTTGTTAATCTCTTGACGCCCGTTAGCGTCATCAGACTTTTTTACACTATTTCCCAACCCTTTCTTACGACTTCGTAACATGTTTCTTGTCGCTAAGGCTCGTTCAATAGGCGATTGAGGAGCCGCGGCATCAATATCTATACTTGGAATGCCAGTATGAGATAATTCAAAAGAAACCTCTGATATCGGATTTATTTCCTCATCAGTATTTACAGCCGTATGTATATAATCGGGTTCAGGTGAAACATTATCATTAGAAACGTGTGTTGATTGAACAATAGTAGTATCAATTTGTTGAGGAGGATAATCAACAGAAGTTATAGATTCTGATAACGGTTCAACTGTTTGCTCAACTGTAGAAATACTTTTTGATAACTCAATAGGATGTTCAGATAGAGGAGCTATTTTATCTGAGACGAGAGCAATATCTGTTTTATTAACCTGGGTTTCGTCAAACTCTATATCATTAAAGTCGGTCGCTTGATTCTCTTTAATTTCAGGCATAGCTTGACTATTTCTGATAGGTGTAAACGCTAACAATCTTAATAATAACATGTCAAATGCTGCTTGTTCATCCGCCGCATAAGGCAAGTCTTTTCGACCATTGAGTACGATTTGATAGTAAAGTTGAATATCTTCTGCACTCATTGCTTGGCTGAACTTTTCAACCATTTTATTGTGCTCTGGAGATAAATCAAAGTGCTGTCCAATAATTTGTGTCATTGCAACTTGATGAAGTAGTTGGATGAGTTCTGCCGTTAAACGGCTATAATTAGGTGCATAAGAAGCAATGTCTAAAGAAAGGTTCATCAAACCTTTTGGGTCTTGCTTCAAAAGCGAGATGAGTATTTTAAAAACCCAGTTTTGATCTACACCACCAAGCATTTGCTGAACATTAGCTAAAGTGATATCTCCCTGCCCTTGAGCGATACTTTGGTCGGTTAAACTTAAACAGTCACGCATGCTGCCACGAGCCGCTTTTGCTAATAACGTTAAAGCTCCTTTTTCAACAGAAACGTCTTCAGCTTCAAGGATTTCTTGAGTTTTCTGTTCTATTTGACTAACCGTTAATGCTTTTAAGTGGAACTGTAAGCATCGAGATAACACGGTAATTGGAAGTTTCTGTGGATCCGTAGTCGCTAAAATAAATTTTACATGCTCAGGCGGCTCTTCAAGCGTTTTCAACAACGCATTAAAGCTACTACGAGAAAGCATATGAACTTCATCAATTAAATAAACCTTATAACGACCACGTGTAGGTGCATACTGCACGTTATCAAGAATTTCACGTGTATCATCGACTTTGGTTTTAGAAGCTGCATCAATTTCTAATAAATCAATAAAGCGACCTTGATCAATATCTTGGCAAGTATAACACACACCACAAGGAGCTGAGGTAATACCTTGCTCACAGTTTAAACTTTTAGCAAAAATTCGAGCTATCGTTGTCTTACCGACTCCCCTTGTGCCAGTAAATAAATAGGCATGATGCAAACGTTGCTGCTCTAGTGCATTGACTAAAACAGTAACAACATGCTCTTGACCCATTAATTCAGTAAATTTTTTGGGGCGCCATTTACGTGCTAATACTTGATAACTCATATTACTGCCTAATCGCCGCTGTATTGAATTAAAGAATGAATAGACAAACCTAAATCTTCAAGACGTTTTTCACCGCCTAAATCAGGTAATGAGATAACAAATGCTGCATCTGTAACTTCTGCACCTAATTCTTTAGCAAGTAATAAAGTGGCTTCAATTGTACCACCCGTCGCAAGCAGATCATCGATGATGAGTACTTTGTCATTAGAAGTTAAGGCATCTTGATGTATTTCTAATATATCTGTGCCGTATTCTAAATGATAACTTTGACTATTAGTTGCTCTTGGCAATTTCCCCGGTTTTCTTACGGGTATAAAACTTATACCAAGTGCTAGCGCTAATGGAGCACCAAAAAGAAAACCTCGTGCTTCTGTACCAATAATTTTTGTGAAACCACTATTTTTATATTTAGTTTCTAATAAATCTATGGTTAATTGATACGCAGCAGGTTGATCAAGTATTCCGGTAATATCGCGGAATAGAATACCTTCTTTAGGATAATTAGGTACAGCGTGAATGGCGTTTTGTAAAAGTAATAATTGTGTTTCAGTCATCGTTAGCATGTCAAAAGTAAAAATATTATGAGGACTAAAGAATAAAGCAAAACTGATAAAAATTATAGTGAATAACGAGTAGTATTTTGTTCATTGGTTTGATTTACTGCATTAAGTAAAGATTTTGCATCAATCGGTTTAGTTATAATTGTTTGAAAAGAAAGTGAACGCGTTAAAGCCGTTACTTCAATAAGATTTTGCGTCGTCATAAAGATAGCAGGCGTATTGGCTGTAAATGGGTTATTTAAAAGGTTTTTACTTAATTGGAGGCCATTCATAACAGGCATAAGATGATCAATAATATATAAGTCGAAGGTTTTTTGCTGTGCTTTTTCATAAGCATCTAAGCCATTTGATGCTGTTTCAACAGTATGTCCGCTGTTTATAAGAAGTGGAGTAACAATATCTAAAATAGCCTGTTTGTCATCAATAAGTAATATATACATATAATTGGTTCTTCTTTATTATTAGTTAATTTTGAGAGGACTAATTTGAAAGAAGCGTAAACCAACCCATAACCATTGGTAACAACGGTGCAGAAACTAACGCTACAATACCTACTAATAAATGGAGAATAGATGTGCTGTCTTTGAACTCTTCAGTGTTTGACATTTTTAATACCTGTATGCTGCAAAATAAAGAGCGCGCATTCTATCCGAGAAAGTTATTTATTCCTAGACAAAGTTATTCTAGATCAAAAAAATTATTCATTTATATGATTTTTAAACAAGGTACATTATTCATATATAGCTTTAATAATACTTATAAATTAAAAAAGATAAATTTATAACATAAAAAAACCAGCCATAAGGCTGGTTTTTAATACACAAATAAAAGTAAAAATAAATTATATAGAAACTTTCTTACGTGCCGCTGTATCTTTTATAAAATTAACCCAACCTTTAGCCGTTCTACGAGACTTAGGATCTTTCATGGCTTTTTTTACATAAACATAAGCTTGCTTGTAATCTTCAAGATAAAAGTAAGATTCTGCAATACTTTGATTTAATCGACCTGGGTTTTTTACACCCAACTCAATAGCTTTCTTCAAAGCAACAATCGCTTTAGAGAATTGCTCATCTTGATTTAACAACATACCTTGCTTGCTATAATGCTTGGATAAATTAGTCATTTTAGCTAATTCACCATAATAACTAGCAGCTTTATCTATATGTTGAGCAGCATGCCAAGAGTTTGCTAAAGAAAAGAGGTTTTTATCGTCACGTTTAACAACACCTGAATCAATGTGCTTTTCCAACAAAACAGCAGCTTTGTGTGGAATCTCACTTTGCGCATACAAATTAGCAAGCATCTTAATTTGGCTTTCTTTATCAAGGAGCCCTTTCTTATATGCTAGATCCATTGTGGCTAAGCTTTTCGGATAATCTTCTATCATCGCATAAAATGAGCCTAACTGAGTCCAAAACAACTTAACATCAGGTAGAACTTGTACTGCAGTCTCTAAAACCTCAACACATTTCTTAAACATTTTACGTTCATAATAAGAATTTAACTTAAGTACGTATGGATTTTGATTTACCTTATCGCCCAATTCAGCTATCGCTTTGTCGGCAGCAGGAATTACTTTTGCAAACTGTTTAAGTTCTAAATTAGCCTGAGCTATTTTCAACCAAACATTTGCATTAGATTTACCTGTAAAATCCATCCAAGCGTCATATGCTATTAGTGCGTCTTTATAACCTTGCACTTGCATTTGTAAATCACCAACTAACTTCAATGATTCTGCATGCTCTGACTCATTTAAGATATCAAGTGCTATAGCTTTATTAAGATATTCAAGTGACTTCTTCTCTTCACCTTTTTGTGCATACATCACACCAATAAAACGATTCAAGAAAGCAATATCATAATCTTTTTTTGCGTTTATATCTAAAAGCAAAGTTAGAGCATTATCAATATTAGAGCCATCTTCAGCTTCAACTCCGTAAGCTTCAAATGCTTTGGCTACCTTTTTACCAACACTTGGCCCAACAAGTTGAGTTTTACGTTTTGGTTTATCAGATTGTTCTGCACCTAAAGCATATGCTGTAGAAGATAATGGTAAATGAGCAATCGTTACTGAACCTATGATCAAGATAGATATAAAAATCTTATTCATTCTGATTACCCCTTATCCATTGTAAAGTCTAATTGAACGGTCAAACCAGGACGACGTTGAGCTTTTCCATCAACAACTTTTGGTTTGTATCTCCATTTTCTCAAAGCACGTTTAGCTGCTTTATCGAAAATACGTTTAGGATCAGCATCCATAACATCAACATCTTCAACACCACCAAGTTCGTTAATAGTAAATGAAAGTTTAACCCAACCTTCTTTACCATCACGAGCAGCTTGTGGTGGATATTTAGGGTCAATTCTTACTATTGGTGATGCATCACCATCGCGTCCAAAACCTGCACCTGGAGCAGACATACCAGTGTTTGCACCTGATAAATTAACACTCGGCATGTTAAAAGTTAAACCACCGGAATTATTATTTGCTTCAGGCTCTGGAGCTTGAGGCTTAGGTGGCGTTTTCGGCGGCGGAGGCGGTGGCGGCGGTACACGCTGACGACGTTCTGCTGCTGACTTAGGCGGCGTAGTATTAACTTCTACAATAATATTATCCAAAGCTTCTTGTTTCGTCATGTCACCACTAGAAACAAGAAAAGCCATAAAAGAAAATAATGCAAAAGTTACCGCTGCGCCTAGTAGTAATGAAACTAAAAAGCGAACCATAAGCTACCCCTTAGCTGCAGCAATAGAAATTCTATCTATGCCCGCATCTTTAATCGCATCCATCACTTTAACAACGATGCCATGTTTTGCATCTTTGTCTGCTTGGATGATAACAACATCGGTTGGTTGCTCTGCTAGTAATTTTTCAATATTAGCTGCAACACGTTCGACATCAACGCGACGTTTATCTAACCAAATTTCACCATTTTCTCTAACAGCAACAAAGATGTTAGCTGATTTTTGCTTGCTTTGGTTAGCCGCTTTAGGTTTGTTTACTTCAATACCAGCTTCTTTTACAAATGAAGTGGTTACAATGAAGAAGATCAGCATAATAAATACAATGTCTAGCATCGGTGTCATATCAATTACTGCTTCTTCGTCTTCACGAATACGTTTACGTGCCATTCGAATATCTCTCTAGTGATGAGGTAAACTGTCAACCAGTTTAGCCTTTGCTAGTTTAACTTTAGCGTCTAACCTTGAACTGAAAAACACTCCTGATAATGCAGCAACCATTCCCGCCATTGTCGGGATAGTAGCCATTGAAATACCAGCAGCCATCAGACGCGGATTACCTGTACCTTGTTGAGCCATTGTCTCAAACACACCAATCATACCGGTGACTGTACCTAATAATCCAATCAGTGGACACATTGCCACTAAGGTTCTAATTGTGAGCATGCGTTGCTCTAGTAATTCTGTCGCTTCGGAGATCCAAGTATCTCTAATCCGATGGGCATACCAAGAAGTAGTATCTTGGCGTGCGTCCCAACGATTGACGATATCGTCTTTCATTGCAGGATAAACTTTTGACAAGAACCAATAACGTTCTATCATCATTACCCACATCAGTAAGAGAGCGAAGGCAACAACATATAAAACGTTACCACCTGTCGCAATAAAACTCCTGACAGATTCCCAAAGCTCTATCAGGAATAACATTATTTAGACTCCTTCTCAGCAATCGCAGCAATTAACCCTGCGCTTTGCTCGTCAAGCTTTTGCAATACAGACTTACTTTTACCCGCAACAACGCTGTGGATTAAGATAAGTGGCAATGCACAAATTAGGCCTAATGCAGTTGTTACAAGTGCAAGAGAGATGTCACCCGCCATTATTTTCGGGTCGCCTGTACCAAATAATGTAATCGTTTGGAAGGTCATGATCATACCGATAACCGTACCTAATAGACCCATTAACGGGGCAATAGCAGCGAACATTTTGATCAAGTTGATACCGCGATCAATTTTTGGTGTTTCACGTAAAATCGCTTCATCAAGTTTAAGTTCAAGTGTTTCAGCATCAACATTTTTGTTTTCGTGATAAACCTTAATTAAACGACCTAATGGATTGTTTTCATTTGGTTGTTCAAGGTTTTTCTCTTGAGACTTAATGCGAGAACTAATCGTAGTTAAAACAAACATACGTTCTAGTGCAATGATGAAACCAAGCGCTAATAATACAGTGATTGCATAACCAACCGTGCCACCTTCATGGTAAAACTCCATCAGTACTTTCTTGCGAGTTTCGAGTGCTAAAATACCACCACGCGAAGGATCAATATACAATGGATGATGACCAGATGTTTCTTTAAAGAAATCAGAGGCAGTGCCTGAAATGTAACCAGCAGGTTGTTTAGCTAAAGGTTGAACTTGATCAACTTCATCATTGTAATTCAAGAAACCATCAGCTGATACTAGATTAAAAGTACCAATACGTGTGATTGTTTCCGTAGAAGTAGTACCGTCTAAACTTGTTACCTCAGAGCTAAATTGTGAAACTTTACCTGACTGAGTCATTTCAGTTTGTAAAGCAATCCATAATTCTTCAAGTTGCTCAAGTTCTGGTATTTTCTTTGAGTTAGCAATAACATCTAACGCTGTGCCACGGTCTGCAAATTCAGAACTTACAATTGAAGTAGCAATTTGACCATATGCATCAGCTGCTGCAGCACGAGTAACTCCGAACATTTCGCCTAAAGTACCTGTTGCGTTATCTAATTCAACTGAACGTTGCGCGATAGTAATGTCGTTGGCAGCATACTCTTTAGTTAAACGGTCGTTACGTGTATTTTGATTGGCTAATTCTTTTTTAGCTTTATTTAGAAGTGCTTGTTTATCAGCACGAGCAGATTTGAACTCTGCTTCACGCTTTTTATCTAGCTTTCCTTCAGAGATACGATCATTTTTAACTTGTTTTAACAAATCATCCAAATCATTAGCTACGGCTGAAGTTGCTACTGTCATCGAAGCAGCAAGCATTACAAATTTAATAATATTTTTCATTATTTCGCTCCTGCTGCAAATACTGGTAATTTAGTTAAGTCTTTAGGTAATTGATTACGAGCCATCGCGATAGCATCTTTAATCGGTTTTAAATATTCATCCCCTAATTCTTCCCAACCGCGTGTTTCATTGTTCCAAACCCAAACATTTTTCATGTCTAGTGATTGTGCAACTAAAGATACGCGCCCCATATGAACAAAATCAGCAGTGATCGTACGATCGCCTAAATCTAATTCACCTTGGTAAGCATCAAAAACTGTACCGTAGTTAGCTTCAATTTCATAAGCTTCAAGTACCATACGAAATTGTTCAGATACTGAAACGTCTGAAGCGCCTAATAGATCACGTAAACCTGCTACACGCTCTTTACGGTTTTCGATATTTACAGGAATATCTAACTCAACAAACTTATCTAAAGTATCTATCATCTTATACATAAGAGGAACGATACCTTGTTTAGTTTTTTCAATACTACCGATCTGATCTTCTAATGATTTAATGTTCGCGAGCTGATCATTAACCATTAATTGAATGTGATCATTGTATTGAGATAAAGTTTCAGCTTCATCCACAGTTAAACGATATTCACCTAAAAGCCCAATAGTTTGTTCATAAATACTATTGATTTTATTTTGTGATTTTTTAGAAGCTTGAAATGTTTTAGCTTCCGCTTTTTGTAGTTCTGTTAGTACATCTGCAGAAGCGAAGTTGCTTGCTGTTAATGCTAATGCGCCAATTATCGTCGAAGCGATAAGGCTTTTCTTACTTAATTTGGACATAGTTCCCAACCAATTGCTATTGAATGTGGATAACATGGAGATGTTAACGCAAATTTAATAATCTGCCATTTTATATTTTTATTTCTCTAGAATAAAACAATCTAATATTCCCAGACGACAAAGGTACTGTCAACTAGCCACATTAAAAATGTAGGCAAATTCAAGCAAACCATCTAAATAAGTCGGCTTCGTTACACAAGTTAACTTTTAATTATCTGCTCTAAAAAAGAACATTTTATCGATTAATTCGAGTAACTAAACAAACTGTATTTTCAGTAAATATATTTGCTCCTATTAGTTTTACTAATTCATTCGTACTAAGTCAAATTTATTTAATAAAATATTCAACAAATTTGCACGAAAAGTGTGACAAAAAGGACATAACCAATAATGAAAACCATGCTATTATCCAGCCACACCAGTAATTTACTTATATTTTCTTATGTTTATTGACTCAACATTTAATTTTGAAATTTGGTTAACATTATGTGCCGTCGGTTTTGTTGCGGGGCTAATTGATGCAATCGCTGGCGGTGGAGGTATGCTTACTATTCCAACATTGCTAACAACTGGTTTGCCACCTCACATTGCATTAGGCACAAATAAATTAGCAGCATCTTTTGGTTCATTGACCGCTTCCGTTACTTTTTATCGTAAAAAATTATTTGATCCACATTTTTGGCGATTTTCTATTTTATACACGGCAATTGGTGCTGTTGCCGGTACTCTTGCTGTTGGTTATTTATCAAGTGATTTTCTAGAAAAATTCATTCCCATTCTTATCGTCATTACTGCTATTTATACTTTATTTTCAAAAACAGTGGTTACTGAAATAAAAGGTCTACCTCCCCTATCCCCACGCTTAAAAACAACACAAAGTATTCAAGGTATATTATTAGGTTTCTACGATGGGATAGCCGGGCCTAGCACTGGTGCATTTTGGACTGCATCTTCAAGTGCACTCTACAAAATAAACATTCTACTCAGCTGTGGCCTAGCTAGATCTACAAATTTCGTGAGTAATTTCTGTAGCTTATTAACTTTTTTTTACTTTGGATATGTCAACATTATGATTGGTGTTTCGATGGGAATATTTATTATGCTGGGTGCTGCCGTAGGCGCTCATTGTGCAATAAAATTTGGTAATCGATTTATTCGTCCTGTTTTCATCATCGTAGTTATTTCTATGTCAGTGAATTTAACTTATCATGCGTGGTTCACGCAGTAAAAACGTAAAGTAGGTTGATCAACATGCAATTACCACTCGACAGAATCACTGCTGTTTTAGATGACCTAACTGAACAAGCAAAAATTATTGATGCTGAGAACCAACAGACAAAATCACATTATTTATTGAAAGATAAAGACGTATTTTCTGAGGCCTTATTCGCAACTAATAGTGATAGAATACAACCCTATGTAGATGAAATACGAGGAAAAACAATTGAACTATCCCGATTGCTTATCAATGGAAAAAAAGAGTTGTCTCAAAATAGGTTACAAACAATAGAGCAACAAATATCTGCCATAATTAATGCAATACGATCAAACAAAGGTATTCATCAAGAAGCGCAATACCGACTAACAGCGATAAATGCACGACGTTATAAAAAAGCAGCAAAACAACTTTTTAAATCCAGTCAGGCACTTTACCAGCAATTATCAGAACACCATGAATTTGAACGAAGACTATTGGCTATGCTTAATGAACGAGACCTACTTCGTAAAAGCGCAACACCCGGTAAAGCTAAGAAATTATCAGATGAAGTTCTTGCTCTTCACCAAAGATTAGGACGCTGTCGTCAAGCTATTTCAAAAATAGAACGTCAAATCGAAGTTGCCGAAAAACCTCGGTAATATCACTTAAATAACTCGCTATTTAATTCATCTCGCATTAATCTTGTGTGTGTATAAATAATAAAATAAACCAATTGTAAATTCAAAGAAGAGGGTTGGAATGAGATTATCTGATGACATTCATAATTATTATGAAAAACTAGTCGTGCAACATTTTGCAGCGTTAAAATTAGAAGACAAATATGGAGTTGATTTTATTGCTGACTTAACTTGCGTTGTTTTAAATCAATTACCCACTCGTTATATTAGACATGAGGTTGATATGTCATTCTATCTTCCCGCTTCAGAACGTTTTGAGATGGAAAGTAATGTAAAGGTTGCTTTCAGTAAAGCTATAGAGTTTATGAAAGCCCACGAAACTTAGTATTTAGAACATAACTCCACAAATAAAAAAGCGCTTAAGTAATTGAGCACTTTTTAATTGGAAAAATATCATTAACACACTTTACCTGCCTACTTTTTTAAATTTTTTTCGCTCTAATCTCTCTTAAATATATCCCTTATTCATAAAATTTCAAAGACGAAACATTCAGCTTTATCGCCCACTGGTTTCTATTTAAGCAAAAGAGTTTTTTTCTTGCTAATTTTACTTGCGTGTACAACTTATAAAAGATGTCACAAAAAAACCAAATAATCTATGAAACTTTCATCTATGAAAATCCCACAACCTATTCCAGAAGATAAATCCATCGATAGAATATCAAATAGTATAACTCAATTTTATTTATATCACGTGTGATATCAGCTCCCAGTTATATAGACTTGCAAGTAAAGATTATCTCTGGTTATATTCATAAAGTTTGAATAAACGCTTAACCAGAGGGAACTATGTTTGCATTGACTCACCCAAAAAAAACACTCTTATTATGCGCAGCACTGTCACTGACTGCCTGCTAATACAACAAAGAATCGATTAAGAATAAGGCTCCCGTAATGAACGTTGATAAAATCATCACATACAATACACCAGGGGAAACAGACGAAGATCATATATATCTTGAAGAAGTTCTTGGCGAAAAAGCGTTAGCTGATGTAAATAACTGGAATACCCAAACGCTTGAACGTTTAATGGCTGATCCTCTTTTTAATGAAATGAATAACGAAGTACTTGAAATTGTTAATAGCAAAGACAAAATTCCTTATGTTTCGTTTCGCGGAGGCGAAGTCCATAATTTTTGGCAAGATGAACAACATGAAAGAGGTGTATGGAGAAAATCAAGCCTGCCCAGTTACCTTTCAGACTCTCCGGTTTGGGAAACCGTTTTAGATTTTGATTTGCTTTCTAAAATAGAAAATAAAAACTGGGTATACAAAGGTAATAATTGTTTATCGCCTGATTATGAACTGTGTATCGTAAGCCTTTCCGACGGTGGTAAAGATGCGGTCGTTAATCGTGAATTTAATACAAAAACTAAGTCTTTTGTAAATAATGGTTTTGTAACACAAGAAAGCAAAGGAAGCATGGATTGGATCGACAAAGATACGACAATTATCGGTGTTGATTTTGGTGAAAACACCATGACAGATTCTGGCTATCCTATGGTGTCTAAAATTTGGAAACGCGGTACTCCATTGTCGAGTGCAGTTGAAATAGACCGTGGTAAAAAAGCTGATGTTGGATATTGGGGCGGTGTTACTGAATTAAGTGATGGTCGTCGTGAAATATTTACAACGCGTGCTATAACGTTTTATAACACTGAGTATTATTGGTTCCCACTAAAAAGTGATGGGAGCAGTAGTACAAAAGTTAAACTCCCCGTTCCCGAAAAATCAAATTTAAGTGGCGAATTTAAAGGTCAAATACTCCTAAAATTAAACGAAAATTGGTGTGGGTTTACTTTAGGAGATTTAGTCAGTTTTAGTATCAATGATTTTATGAAAAATGGAAAAATAGATCATATCAATCTTGTATTTAGTCCTGATGAAAAATCTTCTATCGGAAACTTTGGTGTTACTCAATCGAAAGTACTTATGAGTATTTATCTCGATGTGAAAGGTTCTGCTTATGAATTTGATTGGGATGGACATAATTGGACATCGAGTAAATTAGCATTTCCCTCTAATGGTTCAGTCTCGATTGGCAGTACTAATAATAAGGAAGAAGTCGCCTTTATTTCTGCAGAAAGTTTTCTCAATCCTGATACGTTATATACTTACAACACAGCTACAGGCGAAAAAGCTCAAGCCAAATCTTTACCAAGTTGGTTTGATGCAGAAAACATGGTGAGCGAACAATTTTTTGTTGCTTCAACTGATGGCACTCAAGTCCCCTATTTTGTAGTGCGTGGTAAAAACACAAAAATGAACGGCAAGAACCCTACCCTGCTCTATGGCTATGGTGGATTTGAAGTTTCATTGAACCCTAGTTACTCAGCTACTCGAGGTAAATTGTGGTTAGAAAGAGGTGGGATCTATGTTCTAGCGAATATCCGTGGTGGTGGAGAGTATGGACCTAAGTGGCATCAGGCTGGATTAAAAACACAGAGACAACGTATATATGATGATTTCATTGCTGTCGCTGAAGATTTAATTGCTAAAAACATGACCTCTCCTCACCATTTAGGTATTGAAGGTGGCTCAAATGGTGGATTGTTGATGGGTGTTATGTTTACCCAAAGACCTGACTTATTCAATGCTGTTATATGTGCTGTGCCTTTACTCGATATGTTGCGTTACCATACCCTATTAGCGGGTGCTTCATGGATGGGCGAATACGGCGATCCTGAAAATGAAATTGAAGGAAATTTCTTACGCAGTATTTCTCCATATCATAATATTGATCCTGATGCAGAGTATCCTGAAGTTTTCTTTATAACCTCCACTAAGGATGACAGAGTTCATCCTGGCCATGCACGAAAGGTAGCTAAACGAATGGAAGATCAAGGACATAAACTTTTATACTATGAGAACATTGATGGTGGACATTCAGCTGCAGCGAACCTTAAAGAAACGGCTAAGCGTATCACCTTACAACATACCTATTTAATGCAAAAATTATCAAATAATTAGCAGTTATTGATAGTCAAGCTTGACACTTGTATTGTTAGAATAATTTGTTGTAGAAATTATTCTTGGCATAGATAAGATTACAACCTAAATAGAAATGTACGAATATAGATTTTAATTTTGATTCAATAAAAGCCTGCTTAAAGATATTAAGTAGGCTTTTATTTTATAACCGGTGCTAAACACGTCCATGAATGACTACGATGGCTTAAGTTGTGTCAGACTTAGTATTGTATACTTTTGTTAATTCAGACGTTATTGAGGCGTTAAAATCCTCTAGCACACCAACGTCCAATGCTCTCATCAAAATAGTCTTTAACGAGCATACATCTTCTAGACATAATGCCAAATAATCTAAAGATTAACTTTCTAAAGGCTTTTTTCTTACAACGAGTTTGAATTACTTCCAAATAGACTGATTTCTGTAATAATAGATACCATAACAGACGTATAAATGATGGATATTAGCGGAGAAAATCGTAGCACCAATTGTAACAGTTAGCTTTATCTTGCTAGCGCCTTCAATGTTTATAAAGTTTGATGGTGAAAGCGTAACACTTTCATTCTGCGGATTAGCCAAGTTGCTTTTTATAGGAAAATTTACTCCTACAGAACCCGAATGAGTGTTAACTTCTGCAAGAGTAGATAAATAAAAATACACTTCAGGCTTTAATAGTCGTCCTTTTAATGGTTGGATTTTAAATAGTATAATAACGATTTTTGTTAACTATTAGGTTGATCTCTCTTTGGCTGAGCTTGAAAGCGGGTTAGCCATTTATCAATTGTTTTTTCAGAAAATTCCGTACTATTTCGATCAAAGTACTCATCAATAAAATACGGTTCTAAGGCGCCGCCATACTGACACTAAAACAAATGAAAACAGCACCATTTTAATATTCAAAAACTAACCGTGTTAAGTCCCCCTCCAGCCAAAAGCGGTCAATAAAAACTACCTCAACAGTTTTTCCACCATCAAGAACAGAATTTTTAATGCTCTTAACCTAAAAAATTTTCGTGCCTTTCTTACATTCATTTTTTTGTAAAGTGTTGTTTAAGTAATTTAGGTATAACGTATTTTTAACCATAAGGTTTTAATTATTAAGAACTCAACTAGATGGGTAAGTTGAAAAGTAAAATCGTTATTTCTTCTCAATAAGATAAATGCATCAAGTACATCAATAGAACCTTCAATTCAACTGATGTTCCCCATCCTAATAAATTTTTAAGCTAACAAGCTTAATAACTTATATATCACTTTTACCCTCGAAAAAAATCTTCAATAGCACTTTATCTAAAAAATTTTAAGCAGAACAGCTACTTAGTTGCGCACAAACAAAAAAATCTAGCCTGTGGGGGATTGTTATCATAAAAGGCAGGGGTTTCCCCTGATGGTCTAACCAGTATATAGACTCTACATTAGTGACAATATATATACTTTATATATGTAATAGAAATAAAAATTAAGTGCTCAGTCCTAGAGTAACTTAAAAAAACTTAATACTATTTGGAGCCAAAATGAAAAAAAAATTAATAAGCTTGATGATTTCCTCTTGTATTGCACTACCTGCTATTGCTGCAGAAGATGCGCTATTAAGCAACATCATTGTTAGCCTTGATGCTAACCAAATCGCTAGTGTCTCTGAGTTCATCAATGATTACTCTATAACAAGCAAGTACACTTACAGCCATGTATTTAAAGGATTTTCTGCTACAGTCCCCACGAGTATGTTAGAAGAGCTAAATAACGATCAACGTGTTTTAAGTGTTTCAGCAGATGGTAACGTACGCGCATTAAAAAGTAACTCAAGCAAAATATCAGCCTGTAGCTTTTTATTTGGTTGTCAAACAGATCAGCAGCAAAGCCCTTGGGGAATTAGCCGAATTGGTGCTAATACCGCTGAAAATACTGGTGAAGGCGTTCATGTCTATGTTATTGATACCGGTATAGATTCTGACCATAATGACTTGGTTAGCAATATATCAAATGGCTACAGTGTTGAAATGTGTCTCGGCTTAGACTGTGCAAATAGTTGGGATGATGACCAGGGCCATGGAACGCACGTTGCTGGTACTATTGGTGCGTTAGATAATGATTTAGATGTTATCGGAGTTGCACCAGCGGTGACTTTACACGCAGTTAAAGTATTGAATGCGGCAGGAAGTGGTTCTAATTCAGGTGTTATTGCAGGCATTGACTGGGTAACACAACAGGCAGCATCTCTAGGTGTACCTGTAGTTGCTAACATGAGTTTAGGTGGCAGTGGAACTAAAACTGGCACTTGTACCAACAACGCTTTTGTTGGTAACGATAACTTTCATCGCGCTATCTGTAATGCTAAAAATAAAGGCGTAATTTTTGCTGTAGCAGCAGGAAATGATGGTGAAAATGCTAACCAAGCTACGCCTGCAGCCTATGATGACGCAGTAATCACAGTAAGTGCAACCAATATAAATGATGATTGGGCCAGTTTTTCTAACTGGGGTAATGGATCAGCAAACTGGTCTAACCATCAATCTGCACCAGTTGCCATTGCAGCACCTGGTGTCGATATATTATCGACCCAAAGTGGTGGTGGAACAACAACGATGAGTGGCACATCTATGGCAGCTCCGCACGTTGCTGGTGTTTTAGCGCTTTATTTAGAAACCATATCACTAAACCCTGACGGAAGTGCTTTTACTAAGACAAGAGACTGGTTACTTAACAATAGTGAATCTAATGCTAATTTAACCAATTCAACTGGTGATGCACATCAGGAAGATTTCCTGAACGCTGAAATCCGATAATAAAAATGTAAATAAACCATCGGCAAAAATTGACTTTTATTGAAGTGCGTTTACTTTGAATGCAAACGTATATTTGATAGATGTGTGTTGTTTTATTACGCTGATGGTTTCTCTCTCTGGGCTTCTTGAAAGCGCATGTACTAATACAAGTCATCTTACCTTCCTTAACTCTATCAACAAAATCTGTGTAGTGGTCTGATTAAACTGTATAGGTTTATAGCTTAAATTAAGTAACACCTGAGGTATCTATTGATAGTAGTAACAGTTGTGATGGCTAAGATTGAAACCTTTAAATCAATCCCTATTTCTCGGGTAATAACCCTGAAGTGGTCAAGTAATATTGGCCACAGTTTTGTAGCTTAACTCATATCTTCTT
>JASDWX010000071.1:0-18445 GCA_041890515.1 Alteromonadaceae bacterium | reverse complement strand
AACCGGTCAAGTTAATTGTCGCGAGCCGGCCAAGCTAATTGTCGCCTAATACTCAATGGAGCTTCGCCTTAGGTTTTACCTGTGTCGGTAAATTAACAAATGTAGCATTTACTGGCGATAGCGAACAGGTTAACCGTTTAAGCGAAAAGTTAGCTGTATTTGCTTGGAGCCGTGACCTAACTAACCAAACACCTTCAGAGTTATACCCACTTAAGTTGGCTGAGTTAGCGGCTGATTTTATAAGTACTCAAGCACCCGCTCATATAACGAGTCACATTATTTCAGGTGATGAATTACAGCAAAAAGGGTGGGTCGGTATTTACAATGTGGGCAAAGGAAGTGTAAATCCTCCCTGTTTATTAGAAGTTGATTTTAATCCAACGGGTAATATTGACGCCGAAGTATCTGCTTGTTTAGTGGGTAAAGGGATCACTTTTGACAGTGGTGGTTACAGTCTTAAGTCAAGTGTAGGTATGTTTGACATGAAATGTGATATGGGTGGTGCGGCAGTGGTTGCAGGTGCAATGGCGCTAGCGATTAAAGAAGGTCTAAATAAGCGAGTTAAATTATTTTTATGCTGTGCTGAAAATATGGTCAGTAACGATGCTTATAAGCTAGGAGATATTCTCACCTATAAAAACGGTGTGACTGTGGAAATTGCGAATACTGATGCTGAAGGCAGAATTGTTTTAGCTGATGGGCTATTAGCGGCTAGTGAAACTAAAGCGCCTCTTATTATTGATGCGGCAACACTAACAGGTGCAGCAGTAATGGCTACGGGTGGTGATTACAGTGCCT
This sequence comes from Alteromonadaceae bacterium, assembly GCA_041890515.1. Lineage (GTDB taxonomy): Bacteria > Pseudomonadota > Gammaproteobacteria > Enterobacterales > Alteromonadaceae > Colwellia_A. The sequence continues at coordinate 17,647 of JASDWX010000071.1, read as the reverse complement.
TATTCTCTTTAGATAATAAACTTGCAGAGCAAGCTAAAAAGTCAGCAGAACTAGTCAATGAACCCACATGGCAATTTCCTTTAGAATCTTGGCATCAAGGAAAGTGCCCGTCTGAATTTGCAAATACAGCTAACAGTCGAACTAAGCCGGGTGGCGGTGCCGGTGGCGCAAGTAATGCTGCCGGATTTTTGTCTAGATTTGTAGACAATGAAGGGGCTGGCTGGTTGCATTTTGATTTAGCGGGAGCATATAACGGACATGCAACAGGGTTATGGGCTGCAGGCGGCACCGGTCTAGGTATTGCGACGATTGCGCAACTTATAAAATAGTTACGACTTATTTAAATAACAAAAAGCACAATGATACTGAATTATTGTGCTTTTTGTATCGTGGAGTTACAGGTATATCCTTCAAGCCATTTTTCTGCGCTGCTGACATCACTAAAGATGTTAAAGGCAATGTTTGATTTTTGGTGAATGCGTGTAAGTTGCATATATTGTAAATCACGGCAGCAACTTTCTAATATTATACTGGCATGCGCTAATAAACCATTATCCGAACTTCCTTGTAATATAGCGATTAAATATTTTTCCGCTTCTGGCGTAAAAATACTATCACCATAAAAGGAGGTTAAAGAAACCCATTTTTTGTTATTGAATTTACAGCTAAATTCATCAATGTCATGTGCATATTGTTGAACTATTATCTCATTGAAAGGTCCCTGAGCATTAACATATAAAATATGGTCTGTTTTCTTGAAAATGCAGGTTCCATGTGCATCAAGTTCCATCATCAACTCCGTTTAATAAAAGTTAAACATACACCTTATTTCTCTACTGACTAAGTATGACCATTTTGAAAATAAATCTAGTTTTATTTCAAAATCATTATCTAATATTTCCGTCAACATTCACTTTGATTGGTTTAGCGAAAAAATAAAATGGACAATATTATTTTTCCTTAGTCGAAGTCATTATTTGAAAAAGTGACTTTTTGATAGTAAATAATACATTATTAACTTTGTTGACCTGAGCGATTTTGTAAATATAACAATAATGCTCTGCAGTGTTTATGATAGAGTTGTTGCAGTTTTTAGGTCATAATATTTCATGTAAAACAAAAATGTCAGTTCCCCTATTACCCATAGAACAGATTAAAGTGGCGTTTATTGATGCGTTAACTTGTCATCAAACGATAGTGCTGTCTGCGCCTCCTGGTGCAGGTAAGTCTACAAGATTGCCGTTATGGTTATTAAAAAACAAACAATTCTCAGGGCAAAAAATTTACTTACTGCAACCTCGTCGCTTAGCCGCGAAAACGGTTGCGTGCTTTTTAGCGAAACAACTTGGTGAGCCAGTTGGGAAAACGGTAGGTTACCGACTAAAAAACGAAAGTAAAGTGTCTGCAGATACTCAATTGGAAGTGATCACAGAAGGAATATTCACGCAAATAATTCAACATGATCCTGAACTTGAAGGATGCGCCTTAGTCATTTTTGATGAATTTCATGAACGTTCACTCAATGCTGATTTAGCTTTTGCGTTAGCAAGGGATGTGCAACAGGGCTTGCGTGAAGACTTAAAACTATTATTAATGTCTGCAACGTTATCAACAACGAGTTTATTGAAGCAATTACCTGATGCAGTGTCATTATCGAGTGAAGGGCGCAGTTTCTCTGTTGATGTGGATTATATACCCGCTAAAAATAGTCGAATGTGGCGTGAACATGCACTTAGCGTTTGCATAAAATCCATGGAAGATCATCAGGGGTCTATATTAGTTTTTGTATCAGGTATTGCTGATATTCGATTCTTAGCTGAAAGGCTCGCTGAATATGTACCCAAACATTTTTTATTATGTCCGTTATATGGCGATCTTACGCTTACTCAACAACAGCAAGCTATTGCACCTACCGAGAATGGTATTCATAAAATTGTTCTTGCGACAAATATCGCTGAAACGAGTTTAACGATTGAAGGCATTAATTTAGTGATTGATTGTGGGTTAGAAAAAGTGGCCATTTATGATGCGCAAACACTGACTAATCAATTACAACTTCGAAATATTTCTAAAGCTTCCGCTGTTCAGCGTATGGGGCGTGCAGGCAGAGTGATGGCAGGAAAGTGTCTTCGGTTATACAGTAGCGAAGATTTTCATCGAAGGAATGAGCAAAGCATTAGTGAAATTCAACAAGCCGATCTATTACCTATGGTCATAGAGCTTGCTCGATGGGGAGTTAAGCAATTAGCTGACTTACCGATGATAGAATTACCAACAAAAGTACAAGAGAGCCAAGCATGGAGTGAGCTTCAGCAGTTACAATTACTTGACGAAAAAAGAAATTTAACTCAGCTAGGTGCAAGTGTTGCATGTTTTGCATGCCATCCCCGGTTTGCCAAAATGATCGTCATTGCTTCAGAATTAGAGCAAGAATATAAACTGATAGGGTTAACTAATCTAGCAGCGCTACTCGCATCATTGCTTGAGGACAGAGATATATTTCGGGGTGAACGTGCATTTACTGATTGTGATTTACGCCACCGTTTAACTGAGTTAATTCATCAATCAAAAAATAATAAATATCAGACATTTTTTCTTCAAATGAAAAAGCATTTACAGAAAACAAATAAAACGTTGGCAACGAACCTAATCAATTTACCGATTGAATTAACGGGTGTATTACTTGCTTTAGCTTATCCTGAGCGTATTGCCAAAAAACGTGCCCAATACGGACACTTTTTATCTGAAAATGGTAAAGGCCTTTTTATCAATGAACAAGATGCACTGGCGGGTGAAGCCTACATTGTTGCTGCGAATCTGTCTGAATATCAACAAAAATTACAAGTTCGACTTGCAGCACCTGTAGATATTGAACAATTAGTTGCTTGGAAACTTATTAGTTTTAAACAAATAAAACAACTTAATTACGATACAAAAACACAGCGTATAAGTGCTAAGCAACAAACGGTATATGGCGCTATTGTCTTATCAGAAAAGCCCAGTAATGAAAAAATAACGCACAATGCCATTGCGACTTTATGGCAGCAACAGATTCAACGATATGGTTTATCGTATTTGAATTGGTGTGATGATGATCAAAAGTTATTGAGGCGCTGGCGCTGGATCACGCAAACACAACAACACTTGAACTTTCCAAAAATTGAGGAAAGTGATTTAGTACAAAATATATCCCAATGGTTAGCGCCCTTCATTGGCGATATTAAAAATAAAAACCAGTTAGATAAAGTGACGTTATCAACAGCATTATTATCATTACTTGATTATAAACAACAAAAAATATTAGATAACATTGCACCTGAGCACTTTGTTGGGCCAACAGGAAGGCGTTGCCCCATTCGCTATAGTGCAGAGCAAGCACCTATTGTTTCATTGCCGATGCAAGAGCTTTATGGTGTAAGTGTTACACCCAATGTTGGTGATAGTCAGCATAAAACCAGTGTATCCTTGATCATTGAATTATTATCACCGGCTAAAAGGCCTATTCAAGTAACACAAGATCTTGTCGCTTTTTGGCAAGGCAGTTATAAAGACGTACAAAAAGAAATGAAAGCAAAATACCCAAAGCATACATGGCTCTCTCCAGAAGAAGCTGCTTCGGGTAACTTTAGGGTGATTGACAAAAAGGTAGTGAGAATCATCGCTGCAAAAAAGTAAAATAATGATTAGTAGTTAAAAAGTGTTGATTGGGACGACTAAATAAAAAGAAAGGAAGAAATCAATCAATGCAGACAATTATAAATAAAAAATAATATGACAGCTCAAAATATCTTCTTATCTATTTATCAAGTGCATACGTTTTTTGTATTTAGTTGATTTAATCTACTAAGTAAATCAATGGTTTACGTTGCTTTCTGTACGTGTTATATAAACACTAATCTCCGTGATTCTTTATCTACTTCTTGATATTGATGTCAGCGTAAATCATCTGCAACCATATTAATTATGAGTATAACTGCTTTATTTTATGAGTAATAAAAAAGCATAGGAGGATTGGGAAAAGGAAATTTAATGCTTAAAAATAAAGACCAGAGAATAATTATCATACCTAGTGTGGAACATGCAACAGCAGATATTTCTAGTAGTCCACAACACGGTGGGATATTGAGGGTGACTGAAAAGGCAGAACCTACCAGTAATACAAGTGATTCTTACTATATGATTCCAGAACCACTTTATAATTCTCGTGCTGAAGATTATGTTTATAACTTTCCATTCTTACTAAATAAAGACGGTTCTTCTTGGCAGGAAGCTAATGATTATCTATTTCAAAAAGCGATAAGCGATGATCAAATTGGAAAAAACACTGGTGCCTTAAGAAGGGTAGCTAGTCAACTTTTAGATTTCAGAATGTTTTGTGAAGATAATCAAATTAATTATCTAGATGTCTCTGCACGTAGACCTTCAGGTAGACCTCACCAAAAATATTATAATGAATTACGCAATAGTGGTCTTGGTAACGATAATATCAACACACGAACAGGCATTATTTATAACTTCTACAAGTATTTATCTAAACAGGGTATTTATAATATTGATTTAGATCGTGTTGATACAACTAGAGCAGTAAATATTACAATGGAAGGTAGAAGTGGGACATTTTCCAAAACTGTTGAAAAGCGAAGTCTTACTTTACGTACAAGCAAAGCAGAGAATCCTGTAGATATTGGTTATGTAAGAGATGAAGGCGAGGATTTAAGACCATTATCTAATCAACAATTTGATAGTTTTGTTGAATTACTGCATGACGATAGATTTGATGTTGATGAAAGGTTAATGTGCCGAATTGCTCTTTTTACAGGAGCTAGAAAACAAACAATTCTTACAATGCGAATGAAGCATGTGGATATTTTTACAAATGAAGATAACTTTTCACCTGACGGCACATATAAAATTTTTGCAGGTGGTAACTGTGACATTGATACCAAATTTAATAAAAAGCAGACTTTATATTTTCCAAAAGGCCTAGCTGAACAGATAGTTATATATGCCAATAGTAAATTAGCTAAAAAACGAAGGGAAAAATTTAGACAAAACCTCGAAAAGTCAATCAGTGAAGATACTATGCCTGATGACGACATATATTTATTTTTGTCTAACCAAGGTAATTGCCACTATATGGCAAGAAATGATTACCGTCACGCTAAAACCAAATCCAATCCTACAGGGCAACGAACCGATAGCTTGTCTAAAAAACTACTTGAAAATCTACCTAGTAATTTTCCAAAAGGGTTCACATTTCATTGGCTCAGGGCTACATATGGCCATAAATACTATCAGTATTTAATGTCACTTGTAGAGAAAGGAATTATAAAAGACAGTGAAGTCATATCAAGAGTTCAAGCACGTATGCATCACTCAAAACGAGCAACAACAGAGAATTATCTAAAGTTATTTCTAAACATAAATGACCGAATAAAAATTCAAGAGATGTATGAAAATCAGTTGTTTTCAGAATATCAAGACGCTTGGGAAGATTGATAGTGAATATAGCGCAAGAAAGTGAAAAAATAATACGGAATGTAACTATTGTTACCGTTGGTGAACTATCTAAAGATTTTCTTCACCCTGAGAAAATTTGTATTAAAAACCCAAAAGCTGGACTTGCTCCTCTAGATATAGGGGCATTTGCATATATTGATAGAGAAATTCATTTGACTGGATTAGCAAAAACTTATCAATCAAAAGAGCATGAGAAAATTATTAGAGTTAACGAAAGTAGCTTAAATATTAATAGAAGAAAATTTATAATAAAGTTTATTGATTATATTTTTGTTTCAGGCTTTACGTTCAGTACAGTTAAAGGCAAAGTAGATTTGACAAGAAGCATATTAAATTGGTGTGACAGTAACAACTATAGTGATTTATTCGATTCTCCTGAACAAGCCAGACAAGCTTATATATATTACATTAGTCATTTAAACCACCAAATCAGCTTAAATACTTCGACTAAAAAGCCAAGAACAGCTAACGGCTTGCAAAATCATTTTAAACTAATATTTAGACTTTATTTTGGCACAAAAACATTACAGGAAATAGTTAGTGAAGTGCCTATAATTAAATTTAAAAGAGAAGAACAAGATGCACCTGAAGAATCAAACGTTAAAATTATTTTACACACCGCGCTACATTTAGCTAGAGGGTTTAAAGATTTTGTTATAGAGAATAAACCTTTCCCTTATTTATTAAAAATGCCTAATTATGAATGCAATATCTTTCCAAATAATGGATATGCATATGTAACACCTTATTTTAAAAATGAACTAGCTATCTATAACTATCAAGAAGGTAGGGTTTCTACTGCCTCTGAGTACCTGCTAAAACGAAAAAAGGCTATAACACGGTCTGAAGCCGAAAGAGCTGTCGGTGACTCACAACATAAGTTGGATGAACTTAACTCTAATAGTCGAAGTTATAAACGACTGTCATATGCCTCGCTAGCTTTACAGTCATACACTCAATTATTCATGATGATAACAGGTGCAAATGCATCAGACATTCTTAATTTTGAATATGAAAGCGAATTCGAATACGAACGTGATTTATTTAAAAACAATTTCAAAAACATAAAGCTAAGAGCATCGGGCAGAGTAGTTGCTTACTCTATAGGTGGTCAATATGGTTATAAAATATTCAAAGAATATTTAGAGTTAAGAAGCTGGGTTTTAAATGGTGCTGAGTGTAAGTATTTATTTTTTATTATGTCTAAAAAAGGGGATTTTACACAGTATTACAATCAATTAAGTTTACATGACTTGGGAAGATTCTATATTAAAACAAAAGGGAAGTTTTATAATAAAAATGTAAAAAATATATCTTCGTCAAAAATTCGTAAATATAAAGACCTTGTTTTAAATGAACTCAAACAAAGCCAAAATGATATCGCCAACTCTTTAAATCATACCCAATCCACTGCTGACAGTTCTTACAGTGCAACATCTCCTGAACGACAGAAAAAAGAATTATCAAACTATTGGTCTGCAACAAGAAAGGCTAGGGAGCTTATTAAAATTAAGCAACCTGAAAGTAGTGATATTGATAAATCTATTACTGTTGGTCACTGTGATAGTGTGGGGCATCCTGTTGTATCAGAAGTAAATACCAATGTTCCTGTACAAGTGGACTGTAAAAGTCAGTATGGATGTTTATATTGTGAACATTACTCGTGTCATGCTGATGAAGAAGATATTCATAAACTACTGAGCTTAGCTTATGTTGTTGAAGAAATTAGAAATTATGGAACTGATATCTTTCATGTCGAATCCCTTTTTAAAGACTTAGCAATACGAATTGGATATATCATTGGTGAAATACAGAAAAAATCAGATGTACACTTAAGGCTCGTTAACACAATTAAAAAGAAAGTATTCGACCTTGGTGAATTAACCATGTTTTGGGAAAAACGTTTACAACAATATGAAAGCATGGGAGTTATATCAGTATGATTAATAATAAATTTTCAAGTAAAGTATTTAGTGAGTATGAACATAAAAATCATTGTCCCCCTGATGACTATATTTATTTAGTAGAAAGTGCTCCAGATGATAACTTTGTTCTTTGTCGTGAAAATGACGGAACCCCCACAGCTATTTACGGAAAAAATAAATGGGATTTGAATCCGTATAGCCTCTCAGCTAGTAAAATAACAGTAATACATTTTTCTAATGGTCTCGATAAAGCTTCACTACAAGAAAAAGAAAGCTTAATTTCTGAAATGAAATATTTAATGTTTTGTCTTATGTATTTTATAAATTCAGGACATAAAGGGTTATTAACACCAGCGACCTTAATTAGTTATTTTAACATGATACGTAAGGCTGCTCAGTTTTGTGTACAGATGAAAGAAAGGCCACTCGTTGGAATATTATCTTTAAAAGATATTTTTTCCAATAAAACTTACTTATCAGCACTTTGTAAAAATAATCAATCAGTAACATTTAACAAAAAAATGCCCGCATTCCTCAATCATTTAGCATCGCTTAATGTTGAAAAATTAGGTTTTACTGCTGTGCAACCATCTGAGTTAACGTTTGGTAATAAAGAGTCAGAGCAACATCCTATTATTCCTATCAGAATATATCTTAATTATATGGATGAATTTGAAGATAGAATTAATGCCATTTATGATAATTCTGAAAATATTACCAACTTCCTTTTAGAGTTTAAAGACCATGCTTTTGGTTGCACTACAGAGACACAAAAAAATTATGGCGTAGGCAAGAAATCTTTAAGACCCACTATGCCCGAAGCTATAGAAGCTTATGAATTAAATTACTTATTTAATGATATCTATAAAATAAAGAGTAAAAGTTGCCTAACAGTAGCGTTGACTCAGATTTACTTTTTAGCTAAAAACATCATCCACCTCTATACAGGGATGAGAAGTGAAGAGGTACTTAGGTTGCCATATGATTGCTTAATGGATTATGAGATCACAAGTAATACGGTTGACGATTCAGATAATGTTGTTGATAAAGCAAAAATGATTAGCATGCTGTCAACGACAACAAAATTTGAAGGTTATAAAAAATCTGCATCGTGGTTAGCTACAGAAGAGGTGTTAAAAGCGGTTGAAGTGTCTAAACGTATAAGTAAAGCAATTAGTATTATAAAAGGGCTTGAACCATCACAAAGGATATTGTTTGAGTCCCCTACAATAATAACCCATAAAAAAAACATAAAATCAGCAATACCATCATTAGGAAATGTGACGGATAGCATTAACCTTTATTATATTGATAAAAATGACTATGACCAAGTAGTAATAAGTGACCCAGATAGAAACTTTCAAGAAAATAAAAAATTCCAAATAGGTAAGCCTTGGCATTTAACTAGCCACCAATTTAGACGTTCTTTAGCTTATTACGCTAGTAATAGTGGCTTTGTATCAATGCCAACAATCAAGCGACAATTCAAGCATACATCACTTAAAATGTCTCGTTATTACAGTCGTAATTTTGAACAAATAAAAACTATATTTGGTTTTTATGATGAAACAAAAGATGAGTTTATTTTACCTGACGGTCACATGGCTTATGAATTTCAAATGGCTATGCCAATAAATATGGCAGACCAAATCATAAGTGATGTTCTTGGGGAAGATAATCAGTTGTTTGGAAAAACGGGTGGTTATATTGAGCGTCAAAAAGAAAAGTTAGATAAGGGTGCTATTAACATTATAGAAATTCGCGAAGACACCATCAAACGGGTAAATAAAGGTGAATTATCTTACAGAAGTACATTACTTGGTGGCTGCACTAAAATAGGCTCCTGTGATACTGCAATGTTGGGTGAATTTACTGAATGTTTAACCTGTGAAGGTTCTATTATTAAAATGGATTTGGTGGATAAGCAAATAGCTGGAGTTGAATCTGAGCTTTCCTGTTATGAAGTTGACTCATGTGAATATGGCATCGTGAACCAGGACTTACAAAAACTTAAAGATTATAAAAAAAATAAGGAAAAGAGGGTTGAACATGAGTAAAAATAATGGACTTCAAGCTTGTGTAGAAGCTTTTGAGCGATTAAAACAGGGGAATCCAAGCAACCCCAAGCATGTAGGTTTACATAGAGCTAAAATTACCGCAGGTGTCGTTAGTTATGAGGCAGGGTTGGATCGAGGTTATTTAAAGCGCTCAAGAGCAAACCATGCACCACTTTTATTATTAATCAAAAGCTTTGCAAATGATAAACCATCGCCAACAGAGCAAAAAAATCAGGTTGTAAAAGCATCAGAGAAAAAGGTTCAAGAACATAAAAATAATACTGATTTGGCTGAAGCTCTTCTGCATAAGGCGCTTTCACGGGAATTATTGTTGGTATCAAAAATTAAGGAGCTTGAAAAGAAGCTTTCAATGTTTGAAACACCATTAGGGCGAATATAAATCCAACTTTTTATTTAAAACTCTAAATTTGCGCCATTAACCTTCAGCCATTCTTTACACTCAGTATAATTTGGCATGATACGTTCAAGTTCACGCCAAAACTTAGGGGAATGGTCATGGTGAATCAAATGACAAAGTTCATGAGCCACTACATAATCAACAATACGATTAGGAGCCATGATTATTTTCCAGTTGAAAGTTATGTCACCTTCAACACTGCAACTTCCCCAACGGCTTCTATACGCTTTTAAACCAACAGAGTTAAATTTAACCCCCATCATTTCAGCGTAGCGTTTAGCTTTCTCTGTTAATTTAATTTCAGCATGTTGCTTGTACCAACTAAACAGTGAATCTTGAATTAAATCAGGGTTTTCAGTTCCAGCACGTAACGTGATGCCAAAACGTCCGTGTACAAGCTTTATAGGTTGATAATTACCTTGCAGCACCTTTAATCGGTAGTTACGCCCAAGGTATGAAAAGCTTTCACCAGAAACAAATTGTTTAGTGCTTGTTGGTTGCGCTTCACGATGTAGAGCTATTTTCTCTTTTATCCAACGGTTTTTATCTTTTAGCAACTTGGTTATACGTTCACTTTCCAACAGGCGAGGTACAACAACACGCACTTTGCCTTCTTCAACCGTGATAGTGGCTGATTTAGAGCGATTGGTACGTTTGACCTCAGCAATAATACCGTTGCTGTCAATGTACTCTATAGTCTGATTCGTAGGTGACATTTATATAATACTCAAAACTAACGTTTGTTAAATTTAGTTTTTCCAAGTTCCATAAAACGCTCTTGTACTACTTTCACCAAGCTAGGTTCACCGAATGATTGGTCAATAATGGCGCGTTTAATTTCTTTTTTCATGCGTTTCACTTCGTCTTGCTTGTTAAAGAAGTCAACAATCTCGGTGGCTTCATCAAAAGTATTTACCAGAGTTTGCGTGGTAGATTTCACTTCTTCCATTACCGCATCATCAACAACATAGTCACCTTTCCTTTCAGCCACATTAGAAACTTCCGCAGTAAGAATATTATAAAAAGCATATTCTGTTTCTGATAAACCAATATCTTGTGCTGCTTTTTGATGCTCTACGTCAATGTTATCAACCATATCAAGTAGCAATTCTAATTGACGTTCCCAATTCCCTGCGTTTTTAACGATAATATCCCTAAGCCTTAAGCTTAATGACTTGTAGTATTCGGGGTCTTCTTCAAGGTTAACGGTAATATGGTGCTTAATCGCACTTTCAACTTCAGAGGCTTTTGATTCGGTTGATTTAACCTCTTTAAGCTTTTCTTTAAAGTTTGCTGCCAATAAATCCACAGGGGGAATTTTAGGGTCTACGCCTGTACTGATGATATGTTCATCAACTAGTTGCCTAACTTTTTCACCAACACCTGATAAGTCTAAACCTTCTTCACGGTAACGTACTCTGGCAGCGTTAAGTACCTTACCTAAGAAGGTTAGGTCTTTTATAAAGGGTGATGCTGCTTTGTCAGGTAAAATTACGTTCATCTGTTTGGCAAAGCGTTTAAAAGCCATTTCAAACTGCGCTCTTATGTCTTCATCTTTTAATGCTAATACATAATCGTCAACATCAGTGCTTGGTTTGCCATTTATAAGCACATCTTTGAAAAAGCTCATAGCAACGGTATGAGTTGCTTTTAGTTTGGGGATTTCATCTTTCAATGACGCAATAGTGCCATCAACATCGTCACTAGTGAATAGTTCAAATGCATCCGTTAAGTGTTGAGACAATCCGTAATAATCGACAACAAAACCGCAGGTCTTTCCTTTGTATGTTCGGTTAACTCGCGCTATAGCTTGCATAAGCGTGTGGTCTTGCAGTTTGCGGTCAATATACATTACTTGTGCGATAGGACAATCGAACCCTGTTAACAGCATATCTTTTACGATTAAAAATGCTGTTGGGTTTTCGCTCAAGGGTTTAGGAAAATCATCAATCGCTTTTTTCTGTTTAACTTTATCTGTGTGCTGCGCTAAATAAGCTTCATCATTATGATCGCCTGAAATAATCACTTCTGATGGTGGCGCACCTAATTCATCTAAGGTTTTTTTATAAAGGGCAGCAGCGTGGCGGCTACCTGTTACTATCATGGCTTTAAAACCGTCTGGCTGAATATGCTCACGGTAATGCTTTAATAAATCAATACACACCCAACGAATACGTGCAGGAGCTTCACGCACCGCACGTTCAACGCCATACTTTCTTTTTATTTCTCGTTGTTCTTCTTTAGTGTAATCAGAAAAGTATTCTTCAAATAATGAATCGAGCGATGCACTTGAAACTTCGGTAATAACTTCTCTACCTTCATATAAAAGTCGAACTGTAGCACCGTCATCAACGGCTTCATTAATTTTGTATTGGTCGATATAACCACCAAAAGCTTGACCCATTTTTTGAGTTTTAAGTAGCGGTGTACCTGTGAAACCAATTTTTGGTGCATTGGGCAGTGCAGCATTAATTACCATCGCCAAGCCACCAAATTGAGTACGGTGAGCTTCATCAGCTAGTACAATAATTTTTTCACTAGGGTTTAAATCGGTAAAGGCTTTTTCGACATCACCTGCAAGCAGTCCACTGGCGGCTTCTTTTTCAGCTTCTTGGAATTTTTGCACCATAGCGGTTACTAAATCAGACGAATCTTTTTTTAGTAACTCCCTAAGTTTGGCTACCGATGAGGCGTTATAAACGGTTTCACCTTGAGCATCACGAAAAGTTGACGAAAGTTGCTCATCGAGTTGGGTACGGTCGGTAATGAAAACAAGTTTGTATTGTTGAAGTATAGGGTCTCTTCGCATTTTAACCGCTAACATCACCATAGTTAACGATTTCCCTGAACCTTGTGTATGCCAAATTACGCCTGACTTATCTTTTCGGGTTTTACCTGTTTTTAAGCGTTCAATGACTTTATTTACCGCTCTGAATTGCTGATAACGGGCAACCTTTTTAATTAACCTGCCATCTACGGTTTCATAAAGAACAAAGTATTGTAATAAATCTAAAAAGCTCTGTTTATTGAACATACCAGCAAGTAAGCGTTGCTGTGCTGTGGTGTTCTCTCCGTCTAAATCATCATCGGTAAACGGATAAGCATCTTTCCAATCACCATAATGCTGTGAGCTTGAGCTAATAGTGCCAACTTTTGCTTGGTCACGACAACTAGACACCATCAGTTGGTTATACCAAAACAGCTTTTCTGCACCTTCATCATCGTGTGGGTGGCGTAAGTTAGCATAACGTCTTAGTTGGTTAATACCTTCACTCATAGGGCTGGTAATATAAGGCGATTTACATTCGATAATGGCGAGTGGTAAACCATTAACAAAACAAACGATATCAGGGATTATTTTTTGGTTAGCACCTTCAACCTTAAACTGATTGGTACAAATAAATTCATTATTGTCTAAATTATCAAAATCAATAATTTTTACGGTTTGCCCTTTACGACCTTTGCCTAAGTCTTGCTCTACTGATTGATAGTTAACTAAGATTTGATAAATAGCGTGGCTATATTCCATCAAGCCCGCAAAATTAGGATGCGTTATTTCACGAGAAACTTTCTTTAGGTTTTCATCCGTGATCCACGGATTTATGCGCTTGATTGCAGAATTCAACTGCTCAACCAATACCACATCACGTAAATAAGCTCTGGCTCCTGCCTCTGGCGTTAACTCTGCTCCGTGGATATACTTCCAGCCAAGCTGTTTTAACTGCGCTATCGCTGGTAGTTCAACCTTGTTTAACTCATCCTGATTCATAATGTGCATGGGTGTACTAACATCGCAAGAGCGATAACTAGCCCACCGCTACCTCCGTGTTAGTTGTTTCTGTTTTGACTCGTACCTTGCCAGTGAGTAAATCTTGCATAAGGGCTTTTTTTGTACCCTTTAATTTTTCTAATTTCGAGCTGATGATATCTAATTTTGTATCAATAGATTTTAGAGACTTTGATATATTCACTTGTTCTTCAAATTCAGGACATGCAATCTTGATGGAAAGTAATTTGGGTTTTGAAATGTTTTTCATTGTATTACTTGTGCCTGTTGCAAGTTCTGATATTTCAGCTTTTAATTTGTTTGAAGCCAGAACATAGCTTAGCCACAAAACATTGGTTTCTTTGCGGCACTTAACGTCAATTTGCCATAACCTATCTGGCAGAAATAAATCATCATAATTTTGGGTGATATAACCACTTTCACCAACTAAAGCTGGTGTATTCATTCGGCTAAATATTATATGGTCAGATAAAACAGGAGTTTTTAGGCGATTAACCTCATGAGCCAAAACAGCTTTATTCTTAGAAGGGAAGAACTTACCTTTAGCTATAGAACTTGTTTTTAAAATGCCAAATTGCCCTTTAGCTTTTTGCTTGTTTTCTGAGTTAACACTTACGCCACCATCCATAGTCGAAATGAGTTTATCTAGTTTAACAACTTCCCACTTAGCAGGAATTCTGCCAACGGGTGAGTCTTTGAATTCAGTATGACCGACTCCGTTAGTTAGCAACTCTTGCATCATGCCTGTTTTTAGGTCTTTTAATTTGTCGATTTGCGCTTGTGTTTTTTCAATCACTTCATCAACAGAAGTAAGGATTTTAGCAATTTTTTGTTGTTCGAGTAGTGGTGGGGCAATTAACTTTAATTTAGCTAAAGCACCGCGAGCTATTCTAGTCCGAGTTGTGCCACTAGCATTTAAATCAATATTGTATCTAAATTCTGATGAGTTAATTGCTGACATCAACCAATAGTGGTCAGCATTTGTTGTTCGTATAATCGCTATATCGACAATAGTTGCAGCTTTGATATTTTCTAATGGATAAATACAGGCTCGCCCAAGTGGTTCAGGCATCCTTGCTACTAAAATATCACCTTTTTGTAATTCAGTGCATTTTAACCTAGCGAATTGTTCCTCATTCATAAAACGAGAAGATTTATTAATAAACCTACCATCACCAATATCAGCTAATTGTATCAACCTATTATTTCCAAACGGGTCTTGGTCTTTACTTTCAACCCAATCACCATCTTTAAAAAGTGATTTAGTTTTAGTTAATTCACCAATGTCGGTTGCTTCCCACCCATCAGGTACTAGGTTATTCATAACCCAATTCCTTTAGATAGCTTTTCATTGCAACTTCTGCTCTTGTGACTTGATCATCAAGTTCGTGGAGTGATATTTGGTATTTGTCCCACCAACGTTCTAGTTGTTTCATTGCTTCTGAACTTACATCACCAGCAAAGTTAAGGATAAGTTCTTTGGTGGTTATTTGGGTTTTAAAAGTAAAATAATTATCATCACGTTTATCAAAAACTAAATTTACATCAAACCCTGCCAATATTTCATCTTGCATGTAGTCACTTTCAACTTCACGCACTGGAATGCCACCATGTAATATGGCACGAACATCAAAGATTTCTGGTGGTGGTGAGGTGTCAGCATAGCGTCTGATATTGAGGTTAAAGTCGTTTTCTTGAATCTCGCTAATATCTACGACTTTGGCATAACGCTTTATGTCTTGATAGTCATCAAAAGTGCTAAGGATTTTTTCAATGTCTTGTGGGCGTAGTTTGTTTTGGTTTTTACCTTCTTCAAATTCTAATTCTGAACTGATAAACAACACTTTGTTTTTACGCTCTTCGGCTTTGTTTTTATTGATAATGAGTAAACACGCTGGAATACCCGTACCGTAGAATAAACCTGACGGTAAGCCAACTACTGCTTCTAATAAATCGTCTTCTAGAATACCTTGGCGAACTGCTTTTTCACTAGAGCCACGGAATAACACGCCATGAGGCATAACAATACCGCACATGCCTTCGTCATTAATTGAGGCAATCATGTGTTGTACAAACGCTAAATCACCAGCATCTTTTGGTGGTGTGCCGTAAGGGAAACGTCCGTATCCGTCATTATCACACTCTTCTTTACCCCATTTTTTTAAGCTAAACGGAGGGTTGGCGATAACACGGTCAAAGGTCATTAACTGACCCCGCTCGGTGTGTTGTGGGTTACGTAAGGTATCACCTTTGCGAATATCGGCACTGAATACGCCATGCAAAAACATATTCATTTTACAAATAGCCCATGTATTCAGGTTCATCTCTTGTCCTGCTAGGGATAAGTTAGCGGCATTTTCACCATGAGATTCAAGATAATTACGGGTTTGTACTAACATACCG
Organism: Alteromonadaceae bacterium; assembly: GCA_041890515.1. Classification (GTDB taxonomy): domain Bacteria; phylum Pseudomonadota; class Gammaproteobacteria; order Enterobacterales; family Alteromonadaceae; genus Colwellia_A. Next base: position 1,537 of record JASDWX010000071.1, on the reverse strand, counting down.
CCCGAACCTGCTGTTGGGTCGTAAATACGCATACCTGCATGGGGTTTTAGTAATGCCACCAATAACTGTACTACTTCGCTTGGGGTATAGAATTCGCCACCTTTTTTACCAGCCGAGTCGGCAAACATTTTAATGAGGTATTCGTAAGCCGTACCGAGTAAATCAGGGCGTTCAAAATCGCTATTTCGTAAACGGTGTTTATTAAAGTGCGAAAGTAAATCACGGAGCTTGGCATCTGATAATTTATTTTTAATGTTGAAATCAATACTGACCAATACACCTTCAAGCGAACTGTTGTGCTCTTCAATCGCTTCCATCGCAATATTTAACTCTGCACCAATGTCATGCTTTAAGTCTTTTAACACACTCCAACGAGCGTTTTTAGGGATATAAAAGGTGCTATCGTATTCATCTTCATCTTGCGCTAGTTCTTGTGCTTGCGCTTCGGTTTTACCCGAATCTATATAATGTTTGATAACCGCTTCATGTGCTTCATCAAATGAGTCAGAAAGGCGTTTTAAAAACATCATGCCGAAGATGTAATCTTTAAATTCTGATGCATCCATGTTGCCACGTAATATATCGGCTGTTTCCCATAGGAAAGATTCTAGTTGTTGGAGAGTTATTTGAGTCATAGTTGGCACATAGTTCCGTGTGATATAGGTGTTTATCTGTTTCTTTTATTTATAAAAAACAAACTGGATAAGGCATTTTAATATAAAAGCTAATTTAGCAAGTTATTGGTGATCGGGCTATTTATATTGGCTAATACTTTGACTTAAGTTACAAAGATTTACGATCAAATGTTTATTGGCTTTTGTTAAAGCTAATTTATCAAACGTTAAAAGCTTTAATAATGACCACAAAACTAAAAACATGCTGTTCACATTCGATTGTTTTAAACATAAGAACTATTAGATATCTTTCAATGACATAGTTAATATATAGATTAAGTTGATAAAATCTACTTAATAAATCAATGGTTTAGGTGGTGGTTGTGTCGTATTGTATCTATTTATTAATCGACAATTAAATAGAGATATGTATGAATTCAACAACAAAAGAAAAATATGAAATCATCCGTAAAATCAATTTTGAAATAGCGCAAATATCAGAACTAGCAAGCAAGGATATACTCGCTTGTTTAAGAAAACAGTTAATCACACCGTCTTGGTGCTTAAGCTTAGATTCGGTTTTAGCAACAACTAAAAATTACGAATCAATTATGAATCAACTCATAAATATACAACTTAAAGATGTTACACCTGAAACTTTACCTGCCACTGTGACTCCTGATGAGATAATAAACCATGTAGCAAACATACTTATTATTCTGAGCTTTGTTGTTGAATTTGCAGAAGGAGAAGAAGCGAACTGATAGTTTTATGAAATTTAAGTATTAACCAAACTTTTGAAAACCAGAATTATCATAAGTAATGTGTAATTAACCTGTGTGACCCTAGCTGAGTCTAAATTTTTAAGCTTATATTAGACGTCAACTAACTTGTCCGGTCGGCGTCAATTAACTTGGCCGGTA
>JASDWX010000070.1:0-18595 GCA_041890515.1 Alteromonadaceae bacterium | reverse complement strand
CTGGAGCGCATTCTAGACATTTCTCGCTGGGCGTCAACTCTTTTTTGTCATTAAATTGAAATAAGTATAAGTTCGACTGTTTTACGTACAGCCCACGTATCTATTGAGGTTTATTCGAACATATCTGCTATTTAATCAACAGTTATCTATACATCCTCTTTCTTTCTCCGTTAACTTATATTTATATTAACCTTGAAGTAATCGATATTTTTTCGTCATTTTCATCTTATTTGCTACTATGAAAGCACAAGTTCTTCACCTAGTTACTAATATGAATAAAACTAATCTACGTATGTATAACAATATCACTCCAACATTAGGCAATAATGTCTATGTGGATCAAGCTTCTGTTCTTATCGGAGACATCACCTTAGGAGATGATGTAAGTATTTGGCCTTTAGTCGCAGCCAGAGGTGATGTAAATACGATAATAATTGGGGATAGAACTAATATCCAAGATGGCACTGTTTTACATGTCACTCGAAAAAGTTCCGCTAATCCTAATGGTAATCCTCTTGTTATTGGCGAAGATGTCACTGTAGGACATAAGTGTATGTTGCATGGTTGTCAGTTAGGTAACCGTATTCTTGTCGGAATGGGTGCAATAATTATGGATGGTGCTGTCGTTGAAGATGATGTGTTTATTGGTGCAGGTGCTTTAGTTCCGCCGCATAAAATACTAGAAAGTGGTTACCTCTATGTAGGTAACCCAGTAAAACAAGTAAGATTGTTAAAAGAAAGTGAGCAGGACTTTCTCAGTAAATCAGCAATCAATTATGTTGAACTTAAAAATGAGTACATTGCTCAATTATAAGTTCGACTGAGCGTATACTAATTCAATTTTTCTATTTGTCGGTGGCTCGTTATTTTCGAGCCACTCTTCTACTTGGCATTCAAAGTCAAATTTTACTGTATTAGTGAAGGCTACAATGTCTTTTGCTTTGATAAGGATTGTTACACGCTCGCCGGCAATTAAACCTGTAAAGCTACACTCCTTCTTTTCGTCATCGAAGGACATGTCATCGTTAAATATAATTTGTTGATTCATACTTCCCCCTCTTTTCTCAGTATATTAAGTACTGGCGTAATTTCAGGTAAAACATTTCTCCACACTCTGAAGCTTTCGGCCGCTTGCCCTACTAACATACCTAAGCCATCAATAACTTTAATTGCGCCATGTTCTTTCGCCCATTTTAGAAATGGCGTTAGCTCTTTTCCATAGACCATATCGTAACAATGAGTATTTGCAATGAGTGCCTCTGATATAGGTGGTATATTACCAGATAGACTTGCCGATGTTGCATTGATAATAAGATCAAATTTTTCATCACTTAATTCTGTAAAACCACAACTCGATAATTTTTCGTTGTTAAACTTATTTATTAAGCTTTCGGCCTTAGCGATTGTTCTGTTTGCAATAACAATCGATGCAGGTGATTGGTCTAATAAAGGCAAAATAACACCTTTAGCGGCGCCACCTGCTCCTAGCAGAAGAATTCGGCTATTTTTTAATTGTACATTATTGTTAAGAAGATCTTGAACAAGCCCTTGTCCATCGGTGTTATCCCCCAATATCTGTCCATCAACAAAACTTAAAGTATTAACCGCACCCGCCAATTGGGCACGCTCAGTGAGTTGATCACATAGTGCCATAGCCTGCTCTTTAAAAGGCATCGTAACATTTGCGCCTTTAGTACCATTTTTAACACACCTTTCAATCGTTTCTGTAAATTCATTTAATGCTACAAATTCACCTTGATAATGAAGTTGCTGTTTTGTTTGATTGGCAAAAAGCTGATGAATAATGGGCGAACGAGATTGTTTGATTGGGTTACCAAAAACGAGATATTGATCCATGGAATGTACTAAATTATAAATTTGTACTTAAGATTATCGCAATAAGGTAATGATGAATATAAAAAAAGCAGTAACCTTTATATAAAAAGTTACTGCCTTATAAGGTTTCTTATTAAATATTATTACTATAAAGGGAAATCAGAACTTATAACCTAGCATTATCGAGTAAACCATAGGATCAACATCTACTGATGCCGAACCTTTAATATCACCAATCTTAAAATTAGCCTCTGTGCCAATATCAATATAACGAGCTGAAGCATTGACATGCCATTTATTATTTAGGTGATAGTCTGCACCTATCTGCAATGAAAAACTAAAAGAACCATCTAACTCTACGTCATTAAAGCCTAAAGGTTCAGGCGTACTCTTAAAGTCTTCATCAAAGAAAATAGTATAGTTAATACCGACGCCAGCGTAAGGTTTAAAATTTGAAGCACTATCAAAGTAATATAATGCACTAATAGTAGGAGGTAGTTGTCTTACTTCAGCTAAAGTAGCACCATCTACATCAGCCCCAAATAAACCACCAGAAATACTTTTTGGATCGTGGATAGTTACATCATGTGTGAATGGTGTTGCGGCTAAAATTTCAAAAGCCCAATTATTGTCGTAAAAACAAACAAAATTTAAACCCAGTTGAGTATTATCGTCAACCGATATTGATAATGCTGTACTACCACCTAATGCTTCAACATAAACCCCTGACTTGGCGCTATCTGGGCTAACCATAGTAGCACCGCCACGAACAACAATGTCTCCTGCTTTATAGTCTGTAGCAATTACATTTAAAGAAAGAGAAGTAAATACGGCTAATGTGAGTAATGTTTTATTCATAAGAATAGTCCTATAATTTTTATGGATATCTAATGGCGATGATTTTATAGATACTCAAAAAAAAGTATTTGACCTAGCTCAAATAAACATTCTTGTTTTTACATTATTGAAAAAAGCTAACGATAAAATTACCGTGTTGGAAAGGTAACTTATGCACACTTAACACTGCTGTAGATATTATATTTTGGAAAATGAGGAAGTTTAATAAAAGTAAATAATATAGAAGAGCGAGATTCTTTACTCTCGCCCTGTCTTTACTTATGTATTCATCAAAATAAAGTATATATTTTATAAATCCAAATCAAAGCAAAGTAACTTAATGCAACAAAGACAGCAGCTGAGCCAAGATCTTTTGCCCTGCCACTAAGTTCATGCCGTTCTAGGCCTATGCGATCAACTACGGCTTCTATTGCAGAGTTTAACAACTCGGCAATTAAAATAACGACAATACCCGACATCAATAAAACAAACTCAACAAAACCATTCGCCAGCCAAATAGCCAATGGCGTAGTCACTATAAATGACAGGACTTCTTGACGAAATGCCATTCGTATTTTTAAGCGGCCTTAAAACCAGCCAAACTATTTTTTGTTGCAGGAGCTAAGCGTGAATAAAACCAGGAGGCTTCTTCTTATTCATAGTAACTACTCCGATAACCAGTCTTGTGGAACTAAATACTGAGCAAGCTTAGCTTCTTTACTTGTCGGTTCGGGTTGGTAGTTATATTCCCATCGAGCAAGTGGTGGCATAGACATTAAGATTGACTCTGTTCGACCACCTGATTGCAAACCAAATAAGGTTCCACGATCGAACACCAAATTAAACTCAACATAACGACCACGACGATATAATTGAAATTGACGTTGTTGCTCTGAAAACTCGGTATTTTTTCTCTTTTCGATTATCGGTACGTAAGCGTCAATAAAGCCTTGGCCTACCGCTTTGATATAATTTAAGCAGGTATCAAAATCCCATTGATTCAAATCATCAAAAAATAAACCACCAACACCACGAGTTTCGTCTCGATGTTTTAAGTAGAAGTATTCATCACACCACTTTTTGTGTTCATCATAAACATTATCACCAAAAGGCTGACAAAGAGACTTTGCTGTTTGATGCCAATGCACCACATCTTCTTTTACTGGGTAAAAAGGGGTTAAATCAAAACCACCACCAAACCACCACACTGCAGCTTCGCCCTCTTTTTCGGCAATAAAAAAACGAACGTTAGCATGAGAAGTAGGTATATGTGGATTGTTTGGATGAATAACTAACGAAACACCACAAGCGCGCCAAGTTCTCCCGGCAAGTTCAGGACGATGTGCACTCGCTGAAGGAGGCAATTTATCACCCGAAACCTCAGAAAAATTAACACCGCCTTGCTCAATAACGATGCCATTAGTCAGCACTCTTGTGCGTCCACCACCACCTTCTGCACGTATCCAATTATCTTCAACAAACTTTCCACTTCCATCAGCCGCTTCTAATGCTGAACAAATGTTGTCCTGTAGTGATTTTAAAAATTCAATCACTGTTTCTATATTTACTTGGCTCATGCGCGAATGGTCTCTCCGGTCAGTGCATCAATTATTTTTGAAGGTTGAGTATAACCTAATGTGTGCCCTTTTATGATGAAATCAATTTCCTTTGAAAGTGTTTCTTCAACTTCTTGCCACGTTTTTGCCGGTTTTTGTCCTGATAAATTAGCGCTAGTAGAAACGATAGGTTTATTGATTGCATTGCAAAGCGCTACAACGTCGGGCTGACTTGTAATGCGAACCGCTATTGTCGAAAACTTTCCTGTTAGTAATTCATTAATATGAATGCTTTTAGGGACTAACTGAGTAATACCGTCTGGCCAACGAGATAATATGTTGAAACGCTTGTCTGGTGGTATTATATTGTCGTCAATATAAGGCAGTAATTGGGCGTAGTTTGCTGCAAGCAAAATCAACCCTTTGTCTGGCGAACGCTTTTTAATACTAAGTAGTTTTTCAATCGCTTGTGAGTTATCAGGATCACAACCTAAACCGAATACGGCTTCAGTTGGATAAGCAATAATGCCACCATGATAATAAGCTTCTACAGCAGAAGTCATCATAAATAAAAATGAAAATAAATGAGTTATCTGTCGATTATACGGCGTTTATCTTAGAGATAAAATAAGTGTTTTATTCCACCCAAAAAAATTGCTCTAGGTGGAATAGCAAAATTAAAGTTTATGAGAGGCTTTTTACTTTTTCTCGTAAAATAAACTTTTGAACTTTACCCGTAGAGGTTTTGGGCAGATCACTAAAAACAATATTTTTAGGAGCCTTAAACTTAGCCATATGCTCTCGACAAAAACTTATAATATCTAGCTCTGAAGCACTACGACCACGCTTTAATGAAACAAATGCACAAGGTGTTTCTCCCCATTTATCATCCTTTTTAGCGACAACTGCTGCCTCTAAAATATCCGGGTGTTGGTATAAAACACTCTCTATTTCTACAGAGGATATGTTTCCCCCCCCCCTGAGATAATAATATCTTTAGAACGATCTCGTATTTCTATATAACCATCAGGATGCTTGACGGCTAAATCACCTAAATGGAACCAACCATGTTTAAATGCTTCATTAGTCGCTTTTTCATTTTTTAAATAGCCTTTCATCATACTATTCCCACGGAACATAATTTCACCGATAGTTTCAGCATTACAGGGTACCGGTTGCATCGTCTCGGGATCTAAAACATCAACCTCTTCCTGTGTTGGATAACGTACACCTTGACGTGCTTTTAAGGCTGCCCGTTCATCATCGCTTTTATCATTCCATTCGTCCTTCCATTCACTCACCACACAAGGACCATAGGCTTCAGTTAAGCCATATCCTTGAGTGATATCAAAGCCCATAGTTTCCATGCCCTTTATTACCGATGGCGGCGGTGGTGCACCCGCAGTCATTATATTAATACCTCGCGGTATTTTTGCTAATAAAGCGTTATCTGCATTTAAAATCATATTCAATACAATCGGGGCTCCACAAAAGTGGCTAACATTATGTTCAATTAAACTTTCAATTATCGCCCCTACCTCTACTTGCCTTAAGCACACTTGTGTTCCCCCCATAGCAACAACTGTCCAAGGAAAGCACCATCCATTACAATGAAACATTGGCAGTGTCCAAAGGTATACTGACTCATTACCTAGCGGCCAAATCATATTGTTACCTAAAGAATTTAAATAAGCACCACGGTGAGAATAAACCACGCCTTTCGGGTTGCCTGTTGTTCCTGACGTATAATTCAACGCGAGTGCTTGCCATTCATCAAAAATCAAACTCCCTGTGAAATTTTCATTACCTTCGTCAAGGAAGTCTTGATATTCAATAAAACCTAAGCGTTCACCGCCATCACTCATCACATCGTCAATATCAATTATCAATGGTTGTCGTGAACATAAGGTTAACGCCTTTTTTACCACACTTGAAAAAGCAGTATCGGTTAACAACACATCGCATTCACCATGGTCAAAAAGAAAGGCAATACTGTCAGCGTCTAAGCGGATATTGATAGAATGCAGAACTGCACCTGTTAAAGGTACACCATAATGAGCATCTAAAAAGGCAGGAATATTCGCGGCCATTATTGCAACCGTATCACCTGGCTTAACACCGTGCTGTATTAATGCAGATGCTAAACGTTGTACATTTTTCCGGTATTCACGATACGTTATTTTTTGATCACCATGAATGATGGCAACTCTTTCAGGATGCACATCTGCAGTTCTGTTTAAAAAATTTATGGGAGATAGGGGTTGGCTGTTGGCAGCAACTTTGTCTAAACCTTGATTGTATATATTGTTCATCGACTTTCCTCGCTATATTAACGGTGCAGACAGCTATTTATTGCTACTTTTTTTGCACTTACTGAAGAATAGTTTACGCCGATTATTTTGTTTAAAAATTATCCTTTGGTCTAATGGGAAGTGATTTTCATTTATAATGTCCCACCTTTATTCGCTTATTATTTTTTACATCGAAGTAAGTTTTCAGCCTACTCATAAAAAGTCCCACATAAATTTTGGACATAAAAAAACCAGCAAAACGCTGGCTTTTTTCGAAAAAAATTAAGGCTTAGCTTAATTTTGCTTGCATCGCTTCATCTTTTGCAAGTAAAGCAATGGCATTGGCTGCACGCTCTTCTTTAACTTTTTCTGCAATTGACTGATCAGCAACACCTAAAATTTGTGCCGCTAAATAACCTGCGTTTTTAGCGCCAGCTTTACCTATTGCTACAGTAGCAACAGGAATTCCACCCGGCATCATTACCGTTGAAAGCAAAGCATCATGACCTTGTAAAGGTCCATTATCAACAGGAACGCCAATAACTGGACGTGTCGTCATTCCAGCAACAGCACCCGCTAAATGAGCAGCTAATCCAGCAGCACATATAAATACTTTACAGCCACGTTCTTCAGCATCTTTTACATAAGCTTTAGCAGCATCAGGTGTTCTATGTGCTGAACGAACACGTACTTCGTGTTCAATACCAAATGTTTTTAAAATACTGATAGTAGCTTGCATAACAGGTAGATCAGAATCTGAACCCATTAAAATTGCAACAAAAGTTGATGACATTTTGTCTCTCCAGAGGTTTAGTTAAATAATTGCGCGTATTATATCTCTTTACGCTTATAGGTGCATTTCTTTTCTGGACATATTATGACATTACCACTGGCCATCTTTCTCTTCACTAAGATAGACCATTGACACTCTGGGCATTTTTCAGCAATAGGAGGGTAATTAACCACATACTTGCACTTAGGGTAATGCTCACAAGAATAAAATGTTTTGCCGTACCGATTAGTTCGCTCAATTAATTCGCCTTGCTTACCCTTTTTTTTACATTGTGGGCAAGCGACGCCAACGTCTTCTTGAACACTTGTATCTTCAATATGATGACAATCTGGATAATTAGAACAGCCGATAAACATGCCGTATCGGCCTTGTTTTACCGCAAGCTCATTTTGGCATTCAGGACATTGAGTGCCCGCTAAAATTTTATCTTCAACGCGTTCATGTTCAACGACAGGCCGAGTAAAATTACAAGCAGGGTAAGAAGCACAACCAAAAAACTTTCCTGATTTACTATTCTTTATAACAATTTCACTGCCGCATTCGGGGCACACTTCATACGCTTTTTCTAATGCGTGCTCGTGCTGAGAAAATAAAGGCTTATCGGAATTGGGCATAATGCATTCACCAGATTATTGTTGAAGTCATTATGCCATGATTAGTGAGGTTTAAGTCAACTTTACTATGCGTACTTAGTGTAATGGCCCTTCTTGCTCATCAAAAATAAGGTCTTCCATTTGTGAGTACGCACTCTCTTTACCTGGCACATTAAATAACACCATGAGTACAACCCACTTGAGGTCGTCAAGCGAAAAGAATTTAGTGTCTAATTCCATCACGCGATCAATAACCATTTCACGCGTGGTAAAATCAAGTACATTTACTTGTTCTAAAAATAACAGAAAACCTCGGCATTCCACATCAAGTAATTGCATTTCATCATCAATATAAACACGCACTGAACGGCGACCGACTCTCGTTAAATATGGGTAAGCTTCAGTGTCTTGCAGAGCAGTTAGTTTTTCTAGCCAACTTAGCGCTTTATATATTTCATCTTGATGAAAACCTGCTCGGGTAAGTTCATCAGTTAATGACTCTTGATCCACCATAATCTCGGCTTCACTATGTATATAATTTTCAAATAGATACATCAGTATATCAAACATAATTAGCCCCTACTTTACTCTTAGATAACCTCCTGGAACCGTAGCAACCAGGCCTTTAAGCTCTAAAATTGTTAACCGAGTTAATACTACATCTATAGGTAGTTCACTTCGGGAAATCACAATATCTACGGGAGTGATTTCATAACCCACACTAGCTAACAATGAATCGTTAGACAAGTGTTGTTTTTGACTTTTTTCTAACACGGGGTCTTTCTCTATGTTTGAAGTTAAGTTTAGAGCACTTTGCGGTAACAATTCTATTTCATCTACTATATCGGCAATATTATCGACAAGTTTAGCACCTTGTTTAATTAGCCAGTGACAGCCTTTAGCCTGAAGGTTATGGATTGTACTGGGAACAGCAAATACTTCACGGTTTTGTTCTAGAGCACAACGAGCAGTAACTAAGGAGCCACTTTTAATGGTTGCCTCGACAACGAGAACACCTAAACTTAAACCACTTATAATTCGATTACGCTTTGGGAAGTATCCGGGTTTAGGTGAAGTACCGGGTAAAAACTCACTGATAATAGCCCCATCATTATCGAGAATGTTTTTAGCCAAGAGTCTATGTCTAGCAGGATACACTTGATCTAACCCAGTAGCGACAACGGCAATGGTTTTACCGTTTACTGATAATGCACCTTTGTGTGCTGCACCGTCTATACCTAACGCTAAACCACTGGTTATAACCAATCCAACTTTAGCCAGTTTTTGGGCAAAATCAAAAGCATTATCTCGACCATTGATACTGGCATTTCGACTCCCTACCATCGCAATTTGTTGCTGATTTAAAAGCGTGATATTTCCTTGTGCAAATAATACAATCGGTGGATCAAAAATTTCTTTTAAATTAAGAGGATAACGCGGGTCTGTAATAGGAATAATAATACTGCCAGATTGTTCAGACGCGTCAATAATAGCTGAAATTCTCAACCAGTCAGGCGCTCTAATCGCCGTGATTTGCTTTTGAGTTAGGTTAAGAGATGATAATTCTTGTGATGGGTGGAAAAGCTGCTCAACACCAAAAAGCTCAACTAAGGTTAACTTTTTTTGGCTAGCTAACCGTGGAACAAGTTTAAGGGCTAACCAGTAATGACTGGCGCTTCTATATTTAGAAGCCCCACCCTGTGAGGCTATAACATCTGATATTTGATTTGTTGTCACTGTCTTCTCCTTAAGAACAGCTACTTTTCTTATCTACTCAAGTAAAGCCTAACATTTACTCATTTACCATTGGTGATGTAATTATATCGTGTACTCTAAGCGGTTTACTTGAACGTAATATCAAGGCTAAACTTACTTGTTGATATACTTTAAATATCATCATTTCTCCAACGACTTCTTCCGGCATCTTATAATCAGAATCATCAATACTTGCCATACGATCCCAACGAGACCCGTCTTGACTATAAATAGGACCACCACCCGTTTCAACAATACCTGGACTCGAACGCTTTACCGAAACGACATCTCCTTGTTCAATAGCATGTTCAGCACCACGGTTAATCATGACAACTTCTAATTTTCCGAATTCACGTAAGCCGCTAGCACTGTTTAAAATGAGTCCACGCAACGATTTATGAGCCGGTGTTAGTGTGAAAAAAGATGGATATTGCTGGTGTTCATTGACGGGTATAATAAAATCGCCTGAACGAATTTCTTGTTTTGTACCATCAACGTAAAGTGTAGCGGGTACATTATCTTCAAGATTTCCGGCACGTAAGACTTTACCCGTTCCCACTACTCGAATGTTGTACCCTAGAAATTCATCTGTTTCAGGATCATAAATTTCACCTTCTTTTTGGTAAATACCATAACCTCTCCCTAGATCTAATTCTTCATTCACATAAACATTAAAGCCATCAACACTCGACTTGTAGCCTTCATCACTGCCTAAAATATAAGGGAGTTTTTCAATTTCTTCTTCAGATAGAACACTACCGTACTGAATATAAGGTGCAATAACTTCTAATGGTAAGCTAGGAATAGCAGATTGATCTTTTAGCTGTAGGCGGGCTCGAGGTGACCATTTAAGTTCAGGCTTGCCACGAACGAGCATAGGTTGCCCTTTTTCATCAAAAACTAAACGAAGTTCATCACCAGGGTAAATTAAATGAGGATTATTAATATCGGGATTTAATCGCCACAACTTTGGCCATAACCAAGGTTGATTTAAGAATATCCCTGAAATATCCCACAAGGTATCGCCTTTTTGGACGATGTAAGATTTTGGTGCATCTTTATTTAATGTTAACTCATCAGCAGTAACAAATACTGAAAAAGACAAGCTGAGTATTAACAATAAACTACGTATTAGCATGATAGTGCGCCTATTAAACAGATATATTGAGGTTTTAGCCTAAACCACTATTATTAATTAAATTAAATGGCTAAAATTGAAACATAACACTCAATGCGAATTTTCGCTAATTTTTTGAAGATTTATGACTATTTTAAATGTACTTAGATTTCCTGACGAACGCTTACGCACTAAAGCTGCTCCAGTAGAAGATGTGAACAGTGATGTGAAACAAATTATCGACGACATGTTTGAAACCATGTACGACGAGAACGGTGTAGGCTTAGCAGCCACACAGGTCAATATTCATCAGCGTATTGTTGTTATTAATGTTTCTGAAGAAAAAGAACAAGCCCTTGTCTTGATCAACCCAGAAATAGTTAGTCATAGCGATAGCACTGAAATCAATGAAGAAGGCTGTCTATCAGTACCTGGCTGTTACGCAAAAGTTGACCGTTACACTGAAGTTACTGTTAAAGCGCTCGACCGTGAAGGAAAAGAATTCACTTTAGACGCAACTGAGTTACTAGCAATTTGTATTCAGCATGAACTCGACCATTTAGATGGTAAGTTATTTGTTGATTATTTATCGCCATTAAAACGCCAACGTATAAAGTCAAAATTAGAAAAAGAAGCCCGTTTAGCCAATAATTAATCGTGACTCAACATAAATAGAATTCGGAATAAAAACTTGTCAAAAGCTCTTAAAATAATTTTTGCTGGCACGCCAGATTTTGCAGCACAACACTTAGCAGCGCTCATTAATTCTCATCATGATGTAATCGCTGTTTACTGCCCTCCTGATAAACGCGCAGGACGTGGTAAAAAACTGACGGCTTGTGCCACAAAAGAGCTCGCAATAGCGCATAATATTATTGTTGAGCAGCCCACTAATTTTAAAGACGCTGGCGATCAAGAAAAATTGGCCAGTTATGATGCTGACATTATGGTCGTAGTCGCTTATGGCTTATTACTACCAACGGTGATCCTAGATGCTCCACGTTTAGGTTGTATAAATGTTCACGGCTCGATATTACCAAAATGGCGTGGTGCAGCTCCTATTCAGCGCTCTTTAGAAGCAGGTGATAAAGAAACCGGCGTTACGATTATGCAAATGGATAAGGGATTAGATACCGGTGATATGATTGCCAAAGCAACGTGCGAAATTACACTTCAAGATACTAGCGCCTCTCTCTATGAAAAGTTAGCTAACCTTGGGCCTACTGCTTTGCTAAGCACGCTTGATTTAATGGCTGAAAATAGCCATAACGCTGAACCTCAAGATAATAGTCTATCGACCTATGCTGCCAAACTTAATAAAGAAGAAGCTGAGTTAAATTGGCAATTATCAGCAGAAGAATTACATCGTAAAATTCGCGCTTATATTCCATGGCCAGTAGCACAATTCACGTTTACAGATGAAAAAGAAATCGAACATCGCATTCGTGTTTGGCAAGCAAGCTATTCTGATGAAGATCATGGTTGTATGCCCGGCACAATTATTTCAGCGAATAAAAACGGCGTAACGGTTGCCACGGCTTTAGGCTCACTTTGTTTAGAGTCATTACAATTACCGGGGAAAAAGTCACTACCCGTTCGTGATATTTTAAATGGTAAAGCATTATGGTTTGCTGAAAAAAGCAATATCAATAGTGTTCCTTCAATCAACTTGAGTGAAAAATAATGGCGACTAACATTAGAGCTCTAGCGGCAAGATGTTGTTTTGCTGTTGTAGATAAAGGCAGAAGCCTTAGCGATGAATTACCAAAAGCTCAAGCAAAAGTTGAAGGTAAAGATAAAGGTCTTTTACAGGAACTGTGTTACGGTGTTTTACGCTACTTACCTGCACTTGAATACGACTTACGCCAGCTTATGGATAAGCCATTAAAAGGTAAACAACGTGTTGGTCACTTTTTAATTTTAGTGGGTATTTATCAAGTAAAGCATACACGTATTCCAGATCACGCAGCAGTAAGTGAAACGGTGGCGGCAACAAAACCCTTAAAATGTGATTTCTTAAGAGGTCTAATTAATGGCGTACTGCGTAATATTCAACGTAATCTCGCCAAAGAAGGTGCTGATGATGCAGCCGCAGCGTTACCCGATCCCATAAAGTATTCACACCCTAGTTGGTTTATCAAAAAACTCCAAAGTGCTTATCCGGAACAATGGCAAAATATTCTTAGCGCAAATTTAGAACGCCCCCCCATGTGGCTAAGGGTTAATCAACAACATCACAATGTTACAGAGTATTTAACCTTATTAAGCCAAGAAGATATTCCTGTAGAATGCGTTGATGAAAAATCATCGGCAATTAAACTCGTTAACGCCATTGATGTTAATAAGCTACCAGGGTTTGCTGATGGCTGGATTTCCGTTCAAGATGGCGCAGCTCAACAAGCGGCAACATTATTGAATACTCAAGCGGGTGATATTGTACTTGATTGCTGTGCTGCCCCTGGTGGAAAAACTTGTCATATTCTCGAGTTAACACCAGATTTAGAGCAAATGACGGCTATAGATATTGAAGAAAATCGTTTATTAAGGGTTGAAGAAAATCTAACGCGACTCAATTTATCTGCCAAAGTTATAACCGCAGATGCTGCCTCACAAGCATGGTGGGACGGCAAACTTTTCGACCGTATTCTTCTCGATGCGCCTTGTTCTGGCACCGGTGTGATACGCCGTCATCCTGACATTAAATGGTTGAGAAAAGCTGATGATATTGAAAAGCTCACCCTATTACAGCAACAGATATTAAAAAACATTTGGTCTCTTTTGAAACCTGGCGGTACATTACTTTATGCAACCTGTAGCATTTTGCCTGAAGAAAACATTCAACAGATCCAACAGTTTTTATCTGAGAATAACAATGCTAAGTTAGTACAAATAACAAATGAGAAAACCGATATTGGCTGGCAAATTCTGCCAAATGAACAATCAATGGATGGTTTTTACTACGCTAAATTAGAAAAAGTGACCGCTTAAAGTTAACTTATGAAAATAATTATTATTGGTGCAGGGCAAGTGGGCGGAACATTAGCTGAAAACCTTGTGGGTGAACGTAACGATATCACGTTAATTGATACCAACGCTGAAACCTTGCATGAACTACAAGACAAAATGGACTTGCAAGTTGTTATCGGTAATGGCTCACACCCCGATATATTAAAGCAAGCGGGTGCTGAAGATGCAGAGTTGGTTATTGCGGTAAGTAGTGACGACGCAACCAATATGCTCGCCTGCCAAATTTGTTATACATTATTTAACACCGCGAATAAAATAGCACGTATCCGCTCATCGCAAATATTGCGTTACCAAGAAGAGCTTTTTCAATCAAAAAACATTCCAGTAGATCACGTTATTGCACCGGAACAATTAGTTACCCGTGATATTGCGCGCTTAATTGATTACCCAGGTGCATTGCAAGTATTGGAGTTTGCACAAGGTAAGGTCAGCTTAGTCGCCGTAAAAGCTTATTATGGTGGTTTACTAGTTGGTCATGCCCTTTCCACGTTACGTGAACATATACCTAATGTTGATACGCGTGTTGCTGCGATTTATCGTAATGGCAAACCTATTCGTCCACTTGGCACCACCGTTATTGAAGCCGATGATGAGGTGTTTTTTATTGCGGCAACTATTCATATACGAACGGTGATGAATGAACTGCAAAAACTCGAAGCGCCCTATAATAGAATTATGATTGCTGGCGGTGGTAATATAGGTGCGGGTTTAGCAAAGATTTTAGAAAAAAATCATCAAGTTAAACTTATTGAACGCTCGCCAAAACGCGCTGAACATTTAGCCTCTGAATTAAATGATACGCTCGTTTTTATCGGGGATTCATCAGACCAAGAACTATTGCTTGAAGAACATATTGATCAATTTGATGTGTTTATTGCTGTCACAAATGATGATGAAGCAAATATAATGTCATCATTATTAGCAAAACGTTTGGGTGTACGTAAAGCGATGGTGCTTATTCAACGTAGTGCCTATATCGATTTAGTACATGGCAGTGACATTGATATTGCGGTATCACCTCAACATGCCACTATTTCAGCATTATTAACACATGTACGTCGTGGGAGTATTGATAATGTTTATAGTTTACGTGGCGGAGCTGCAGAAGCTATTGAGATTATAGCTAAGGGCGATGAAAAATCATCCAAAGTGGTTGGTAAAACAATCCAATCAATTAAATTACCACCCGGTACAACCATTGGCGCAATTGTTCGACAAGAAGAAGTATTAATTGCGCACTCCAACACAACAATCATGTCAGAAGATCATGTTATTCTTTTCTTAGTGAATAAGCGCTATATTTATGATGTAGAGAAGCTTTTTCATGTTGATGCACTAAACTTTTATTAGCGGCAATAAAAAAATCGATATAGTTGTAGAAGCTAAATAAAGATCGAAACAAAAATCCCATGCAAGCCTTCTTATGCCGTTGAGCAAAAATGTGCTTTTGTGAATAAAGATAAAAATAAATGTGGCAGTAAGTTTTATTAAAAAAACACCAAAATACAAAACACTCCAAATAAAGCTGGAACCTGACTTCAACTGGCATAAGTGAACCTTAATAATCATTCGAAACACATTATGAAATAACTGTGTTAACGTTTTCTGCGCATAGCTGACGTTGGCTGTTGGCTATTCTTTAGGTCAACTGATAGCCAAAAGCGGAAGTTAAGCCTTCGCAAATTCAGGGTATATTTAGGATACTATTAGCCAAGATTTTCTGCTCATTTGTGGGGCTGGTTTATACTCAAAACTGTCGTTGCGATTACAACACTTGATGTTCACTCTGCAAATTTAACGTAGACATCAGAAAGTGGGTAAATACCCAACCCACTTTCTGACGTTTATTATTGACGCCTAATCTGATGATTTTTTCATTTTTAAGTAAGTTCAGCGCCATTTAATTCATTAAAGCAAAGTGCCCTGCTGTATTATCGCTTCGGAGACGATTATAATCTAGAAAACTGAGATTATCACAATATACTAGTCAATTCTGTTCGTTTTAGACTTGTTTGCTCTGCCGCAAGCGACCGAGTTTGCGTGACACAGACACCAGATCAAACTTTAAAGATCAAAATCTACTGCGTAAGAGATGAATAGCTTCATATCAGTATTATCTAAATCAGTTTTGGATACACCTAAAGTAAATCCTTCCTTACTAATACTTGCTCCATAACCTGTAAAGCTTTCCCCTGCATAAAATTCATCGGTGCCTCTGGCTACATGTAATGACAAATTAAGCTCTGGTGCAACTTCAAAATCTGCACTTAATGAAAGGTAAGAATCATCACCAAAATCAATATTATCCGCATTCGCTAATACCGCATAAGAAAAAGAAAATACACTGTATGACATGCTTACATTCACTTCGGTAAAATCTACATTATCAGTGCTATCTGGATAAGCGTAATGAACAAAACCAACATCGTAGGTTAATTCTTTGTATTGATTTGAATAACCACCATAGATATCTAGTTCATATGTCATTCCTTCTGACCAACTTGCATTAGATACCCAGCTACCGACATAAAACCCAGAGTCTACCCTATAATCAATACCCCCAGAAATGGCAGCATCACCATTGGTTTGTTCTAAATCCCTCCATAAGTAATTACTGCTTAAAGCTACATTAGCGGTTAGACCCTCAATCGCATTAGCGTGAGTAATAAATGTAAATGAGATAAGGGGTATTACCAAGTATTTAATTTTCATATGAATCCTTTATTTAGTTACGGTAAACTTTTGTGTTAGTTCATTTAAAGTAGATGCTATAACGCTAATTTCTTGCCCTGCTATTGATACTTGAGACGCTGCTGAAGAATTTTCGAACGCAACATCACGGATAGCAGTAATACTTTGACTTATTTCATTAGAGACACAAGATTGCTCTTCTACTGCAGTAGCAATTAACTCAGTAATTTGCGTAATACTTTCTATTTCAGCATCCATACCATGAATCATATCAGCTGTTGTTTGGGCATTTGACAAAGTCTGCTCGCAAAAATCTCTGCTCACTACCATAACTTTAACGGCATCATTAGAAGCACTTTGTAATTTACCTATCATTACTTCTATATTTTTAGTGGACTCTTGAGTTTTTGAAGCAAGTGTTCTTACTTCATCAGCAACCACGGCAAAACCTCGACCTTGCTCACCAGCTCTTGCCGCTTCAATAGCTGCATTAAGTGCTAATAAGTTGGTTTGGTCTGCAATCCCTCGTATTACCTCTAACACAGAGCCAATTTCATACGAGTCTGTTTCTAATGTTTTAATCACCTCGCTTGCTCGACTAATCTCTTTATCTAATTGCCCTAAATCATTGATGGTTTGAATAACTTTGTTGTTTGCTTCACTCGAAGCCTGTTGCGCTGACAGAGCTGAAGACGCTGCATTGGTTGCATTAGAGGCAACCTCATTAATGCTCATTGACATTTCTTCTACAGCAGTTGCAACCTGCTCAATACTCGACTTCTGAGCTTCCAAACTTGTTGAAGACTGTAAACTTAATGCGCTAGTTTCTTCTGCGGAGCTTGCTAAACTATTACTGTTATCAATAATGTCGCTAACAACGCTAAGAAGGTTATTTGTCATTTTTTTCATTGCACCATAAACACTTTGCTCGACACGTCCCTCTTCAAAAGGAGCAGTTAAATCGCCACTAGCAATTGTTTCAGTTATCGCTTTCATTTCATCCGGTTCACCACCTAGTGGCGTTAGAATTGACTTTGTAATAACTAGGGCAACAGACGTTATGACTACAATAAAAACCAGCACTATGATAACAATATTCCAATATAGTGTATCTATTGGTTCAAAGGCTTCTGCTACATCAATTTCAGAAAGTAACACCCAGCGAATACCATGTAAGTCAATAGGTGTGAAAGCTGACAACACAGGGTTTCCATTGTAGTCTATAATTATTTTTTCACCTGTTTTACCTTTTACGCCAAGTTTAGCGCCTTCGGTATCAACACCATTACGCTTTACGTTACCTGCAAAAGAAGCGATAACAGAGTGTCCTTTAGGATCAAGAAATGAGTCTGATCGCATTAATAAATCACTACCAATTAAATAGCTCTCCCCTGTTTCACCCATACCCGCACGTTGTTGCATAACGTCATTGATTTTCTCAATAGACAGTTGTAACGCAACCACAATATTAATACCTGAGGGCGTTGTAAGAGGCAGCGCAATAAAACCTGCAGGGTCATCATTACTTGGAGCATAACGACTAAAATCAGACATAGCAAAAGTACGAGAATCTTGTACTTTTTTAAATAATTGTCCTAAACCTGAACTACTATATTGGCCCATTAGTATATTAGTTTG
Source organism: Alteromonadaceae bacterium (assembly GCA_041890515.1). GTDB lineage: Bacteria > Pseudomonadota > Gammaproteobacteria > Enterobacterales > Alteromonadaceae > Colwellia_A. The sequence continues at coordinate 461 of JASDWX010000070.1, read as the reverse complement.
GTAGTCAGCTTCTTTAGTCACAGTGTAAAAAATCTCACCATCCTCATCAATAAGGAAAAAATCATAATAACCATAGGCTTTTATAAAATCATCGAAATACTGCTGATTATTATGAGCTGAAGCTTTCAATGCCTCAGACGAGCTAAAATCAAGCACCTTTTTAATTGTGCCACTTAGCACTTCAATATCGCCCTTACGTTCAGCAAAGTAACCTTCAATTTGTGACTTTTTAATTTCTCGAACGGCAATAAGTTGTGAGAATGCTTGTTTTTCAATGGAAGCGCTGGAAATGTAAGTTGCAACAAAACCCACCAATAAAGTAGGTATTAGCGCTAGTCCTAAAAATGCCACTAACAATTTAGCTTTTAATTTCATTAGTTAAAATTCCTTTATATTAAATTAGTTCCAACAATAACAATAACAATAACAATAACAATAACAATAACAATAACAATAACAAT
>JASDWX010000069.1:0-18887 GCA_041890515.1 Alteromonadaceae bacterium | reverse complement strand
GTGAATTAGAAATGGTTGCTTAACTAGTGTGACTGAATTTGGTTGACCACGTCAATCAGTTTAGTTGCATAGAGATGTGACTTTGTTATTTTCCTAATTTTATTATCTCTTATATTAAAAGTTAAAGTCGTATCATATTACTGTAAATTAATTGACAAATATCAGCGAACACTGTCATGAATAGCTTTATATTGCATACCAAGCTATTGATAAACATTTAAATACGGTTATTGAAAATAAAGTTTCACTTCGTTGGCTAAGTAAAAAAGATCAAAAAATCGACTTTAGTTACCAAAAATTAGCAGAGCAAACGAGTCGCTTTGCAAGTGCGTTGACCCCATGGTGAATACATGGCTTTATTGCATTTTACTTTTGGTACCACAGGTAAACCTAAGGGAGTTATTCATGTGCACCAAGCCGTTTTAGCGCATAAATCTTCGGCTAGATATGCGTTAAATTTACAACAAGACGATATTTATTGGTGTACTGCTTATCCAGCTTGGGTTACTGGAACATCATACGGCATTATTGCTCCGCTTTGTCTTGGCGTTACCCTGATTGTTGATGAAGCTGAATTTGATGTTGAGCGTTAGTATAAGACTTTACAGCAGGAAAAATAACTGTTTGGTATTCAGCCCCAAAAGGCCATTCATCATCAAAGGGCATGTTGAACTTTGGATATAATGAATTACGTTTCGATCCTTCAACTTGAATGAATACAACAGATGGTGAAACGTTGCGAGCAACACTTGCGAGAGCTTTACTACTTTGACGTAGGCTCTTAATGTCATTGTCCTGTGATTCAACAGGTAATATAAAAAACAACAACACCAATAAAACAATGATGCCAATAAAACTGATGTGACGTTTTATCATATTCCCTCATTTAAAGGATCTGCATAATCCCAGTATCTATTGTTATCGAATATTTATAATTATTCACTGATTTATATCAGGAATAAAGGTATTAAATAGTACTGGTTTACTAGGTGTTTTCTTTTGCGCTAGTAAGCGTTGATTAGCACCTTAACGATAGAATTAATTCACTCAATACTACATGAGGTGTGAGAGGTTAATCATTAGGGGAAATTAAAAAACATCTCAAGAAGATCCTTAGACTCACTATATTTTTCTCTAGAATAAATGTAATCTATTGAGAGTAAAAAAGTTGGTGTTTCAACTTTTATGATTCAGTAAATATAATAAATATCTGATAATAAAAAGGAATTAATTTTGAATGACCTGAGTAACGTGAAATCTGTATTGTTTGTCTGTATGGGCAATATCTGTCGTTCACCAAGCGCCGAAGCTGTATTTAGGCATAAAATGAATGATAAGGGCATTTCATTAATTATAGATTCTGCAGGTACCACTGGCTCACACGCTCGTGAGAAGCCAGATCACCGTGCTCAAAAGATAGGTTTAGAGCGTGGTTATTCCTTTGACAAAATTAAAGCACGTAAAGTCACTGTTAATGATTTTACCAAGTTTGACATGGTGTTAGCGATGGATGAACAAAATGTAAAAGCACTAAAAAAAGTAGCGCCAGATCATCAACATGAAAAAATTCAATTGTTTTTAGAATATGCCGATAATTTTGAAGAGCTTGAAGTGCCGGATCCTTACTATGGTGGAGCACGTGGATTCAAGTTTGTATTAGATCTCGTTGAGGATGCCAGTGATGGCTTATTAAAGCGGCTTGTTCAATAATAATCATGTATTAGTCAATTTGGTTTAAGTGTTATTGATATCGTCTAAGAAATAAAAAAGCCCTGTGAACATTCATTCACAGGGCTTTTGACTTTATAGGGTCTTAATTATCTAGCACGGAAAATAATACGGCCTTTAGATAAATCATACGGTGTCAATTCAACCGTTACTTTATCGCCCGTTAATATGCGAATGTAGTTCTTACGCATTTTTCCTGAAATATGTGCCGTAACAACATGACCATTTTCTAGTTCAACGCGGAACATAGTATTTGGTAAGGTATCAAGAACCGTACCTTGCATTTCAATATTTTCTTCTTTCGCCATTGGGCGCTAAACCTCTAAAGTTGTGCATAAACAAAAATCTGCGCAGATAATGCCGAATACAGGCTGAAATGTAAAGCACTAGTGTTATTTATTTACGGTTTGCCAAGAGTTATCAATTAAGACTTGATAAGGGTAATAACGATTTTTATAATTCATCTTTTTACAGTCGTCTATTTGGTAACCTAAATAGATGTATTTCTTCTCCATAGCTTTTGCTAGCGATAGTTGATTAAGGATAGAAAACACGCCTAAGCCATGACGACTATAATCTGGATGATAAAACGTATATACGGCTGATAGAGCGTCTTTCAGGACATCGGTAACTGCTACGCTGATAAGTTCATTATCATGCCAAATTTCAAGGTATAGCTGCTTTGTTACGTTACAACGGATAAAGCTCTTATATTGTTCAACAGTGGCTGGGTACATCGAGCCATCTTTATGCAGTGTATTTATATATTGTTCATATAATGAGTAATAACTTTCTTTTTTCTCTTTTGATATTTTAATCGTAAATTGATTGTTTTTCTTTGTATTTCGTTTTTGGCTTTTTGACAAGCAAAATTCTTTTACCAATACACGTAAAGATTTACACGCAGAGCATAATTCGCAATGGGGTCGATATATTTGATCACCACTGCGTCTGAAGCCTTGCGACATTAACCAACCATAATGTTCTCCGTTTTGTAAGCGCTCATCGGTAGCAACTAACAAACGTTCCTGTTGGTTGGGTAAATAGTTACAAGGAAATGACTGAGTAATACCTAACTGAAAATCTATGTTCATAATATTATTATAGTGTGAGTTGTCGAGGTAACCAAAAATTTGTTGGTAATATAATAGATAACGCTTTTTCTTGTAAAGTTAAAAATGTTGACCTTTGAACTTCTACACAGCCCATATCTTCTAAAAAAGGGTTAAGCATTTGACAGTCAATTAAAGAAATATTTTGGCTTTTCAGTAATTCACTTAAATAAATAAGCGCTATTTTGGAACCATTACTCTTTCGATAAAACATCGATTCACCCGAAAAATATCCATTGATTGCAACACCGTATAATCCACCCGCTAATTCACCGTCCATCCAAACTTCAATTGAATGGGCAACTCCATGATGATGTAAATTTTGATATGCGTTAAGCATCTCATCAACAATCCAGGTTTCTTCTTTACGAAATGGTGCATCAGCACAATAGGTTATAACGCGATCAAACGCTTGGTTTAACGTTACAGTAAAGTGTTGTTGTTTTACTATCTTTCTTAAGGTGCGGTTAATGCGTAATTGGTCGGTTAAAATAATACCACGAGGATCTGGGCTCCACCACATAATGGGGTCGCCATCACTATACCAAGGAAAAACACCTGATTGATATGCAGCTTTAAGGCGTTCTACCGATAAATCACCACCAACGGCTAATAAACCATTAGGATCTGCAAGTGCATTTTTTAGAGCAGGGAAGTCCAGATTATCGTCACTTAGTAATTCGACAATCTGGTTGCTCAATGTCTATTAACCTTTAGCGTCTAGGTAACGTTCTGCATCTAACGCTGCCATACAACCAGCCCCCGCAGATGTTATTGCTTGACGATAAATGTGATCAGCAACGTCACCAGCAGCAAAAACACCTTCAACAGTGGTTTGTGTTGCGTTACCTTGAGTACCACTTTGTATGGTTAAGTAGCCATCTTTCATGTCTAATTGGTCTTTGAAAATATCGGTATTTGGTTTGTGACCAATAGCGATAAAACAACCCATTACATCAATATCTTTAGTTATTTCAGATTGAGTTTCTTTCAAACGAACACCAGTAACCCCCATGTTGTCACCTAAAACTTCATCTAACGATTGGTTTAAGTGAAGGGTGATATTGCCGTTTTTAACTTTTTCGTATAAACGGTCGGTTAAAATCTTTTCTGAGCGAAAAGTTTCACGGCGATGCACTAAATGAACCTCAGATGCAATGTTTGATAAATATAACGCTTCTTCAACAGCGGTATTACCACCACCGACCACAGCAACCTTTTGATTACGATAAAAGAAACCATCACAGGTAGCACAAGCTGAAACGCCTTTGCCCATGAATGCTTCTTCAGAAGGCAAGCCTAAATACTGAGCTGAAGCACCCGTACAAATAATCAATGCGTCACAGGTATAGCTGCTGCTATCGCCTTTTAAAGTGAAAGGGCGACTAGAAAAGTCCACTTCATTGATATGGTCAAAAATAATTTCAGTATCAAACTTTTCAGCATGCTTTTGCATACGATCCATCAATGCAGGACCTGTTAGGTCATCGGCATCTCCAGGCCAGTTTTCGACTTCAGTCGTCGTTGTTAATTGACCTCCTTGTTGCATACCAGTAATCATCACTGGTTTTAAATTTGCGCGTGCGGCATATACAGCTGCTGTGTAACCAGCGGGTCCTGATCCTAAAATGAGTAACGGGCAATGTCTTGCTTCGCTCATGTATGACTCCAAAAAATTGATAAAGGTAAATATAAGATATTAATTGGGAGTTTAAGCAAAGATCACAAGAGGGTAAATTACTTTTTTAATAAATAAATTTTATAAGTGCAATGTTAAATGTACAGTGATGGCATATAAGCCCTTATATGCCATCACTTATGGCTATTTAACGCCGAGCTCTTTGAGTCTTTCTAACAGGTAACTTTTTTGAGTATGTCGTTCAGATAGCACAACCTCATCTCGAGGATGTAAAAATAAGGGTAATGATATTCTGGATTTTTCACTCGCCTTTCCTGAAGGGTTAATTACACGATGACTGGTTGAAGGGAAATAACCACCAGAGGCTTCTTGTAACATATCGCCAATATTAATAATTAAACTGCCAAAATCAGATGGCACGTCTACCCATGGACCATCTTGTTGTTGTACTTGAAGACCTGGCTCATTAGCAGCAGGTAAAATGGTTAACAAGTTAATGTCTTCATGAGCGGCAGCTCTAACAGCACCTGGTTCTTCATCACCGCGAAGTGGAGGGTAATGTAAAATTCGTAATAAGGTATTCGGCGTGTCTTTAATCATATTAGAAAGTTTTTCTGAATATTTTGATGATACACTTTCCGGGCTGTATTTTTCTACCCAATCAAGTAGCTCGGCAGCAAGATCAGAAGCATCCTTATAATAAGTAAGTATTTCTTCTTTTAATTGCTCAGGGATCCTTCCCCAAGGATAAACGTGAAAATATTCTTTTATATCTTTTTTAGCATGGCCTTTAGCCGTTTCTGATATTTCAGGTGAAAAATAACCGTCTTGTTTCTTCGGATCAAAACTTAATTCACGCTTTTCTTCAGAGCTAAAATATTCATACCAATTTTTATAAATTGATTCTACTAGCTCTTGCTGTATCGGGTGATTGATTAACACACCAAAACCAGTTTCTCTCAAGCTTTGAACAAATAATTTTCCAGCATCTTTATCTTGATAATCGATGACTTGAATTTGCATGATTGATTTCCTCTATATTATTTTCATGTTTATTGGAATATAACATAACCTAACCAAATGGTCAGCTTTAAGATTTACGCTAAAAAAAACCTCTGTTAAAAATATAACAGAGGTTTTTATATAATATTAAATAGTGCTATTTAATTTACCATTATTTTACTATAACAATGCAACGGCTTGTTCAGGCGCTACGTAATCGTACCCTAAAACATCAGCTACTGGTTTATAAGTGATTTTTCCACCTAGAACGTTTAATCCATTCATTAAATGTACGTCATCAAGCAATGCTTGCTTTGCGCCTTTATTTGCAAGCGTTACAGCAAATGGCATTGTGGCATTTGTTAATGCCATTGTAGAAGTACGTGCAACACCACCAGGCATATTCGCTACACAATAATGGACAACGTTGTCTACAACATAAGTTGGATCTTGATGCGTTGTTGCTTTTGACGTTTCAAAACAGCCGCCTTGATCAATTGCAACATCAACAACAACAGCACCTTTTTTCATCATTTTGATATGTTCTTTTGTTACTAATTTAGGTGCAGCAGCACCAGGAATTAATACAGCGCCAATAACTAAGTCAGCTTCAACAATTAAATGGTTCATGGCATCAGCTGTTGAATATACAGTTTTTAAACGGCCATCAAATTCAGTATCTAATTGACGTAAACGTGGTAAAGAACGATCTAATATCGTAACGTCTGCGCCCATACCTACAGCCATACGAGCGGCTTGAGTGCCAACAACACCACCGCCAATAATCAATACTTTAGCTGGAGCAACACCAGGAACACCGCCTAATAATGCGCCTAAACCACCTTGAGCTTTTTCTAATGCATGAGCACCTGCTTGAATAGACATACGCCCAGCCACTTCCGACATTGGCGCTAATAAAGGTAAACCACCTTCAGCAGCTGTTACAGTTTCATATGCAATACAAGTAGCGCCTGATGCTACTAATAATTCTGTTTGTTTTGGATCTGGCGCCAAATGTAAATAAGTGAAGAGAATTTGACCCGGACGCAGCATTTGACACTCATTTGGTTGAGGTTCTTTTACTTTGATAATCATATCGGCCGTTGCAAAAATTTCTTCGGCAGTATTAATTATTTTTGCACCAGCAGTAACATATTGATCGTTATCAAAACCAATGGATGCGCCGCCGTTATTCTCAACGATCACTTCGTGGCCATTAACCGTTAATTCTTTAACGCCAGCAGGAGTTAAACCAATACGGTACTCATGGTTTTTAATTTCTTTAGGAACACCAATAATCATAATCTTCTCACTTGTTGTATGGTTTTTATAATATTTGCGACTATTATAGTGAGTTATTCTCGAATTAACCTATCGTATTATCTGGTTTGTCGATATATAATCCTGTTTAATTGAACTTTATTAGTTGTTTATACAATGACAAATCCGCAGAACAAAACTATTGATAGAATTGATCGTAATATTCTAGTTGAGTTACAAAAAAATGCTCGTTTATCTAATGTGGAGTTATCTAAAAGAGTAGGATTAAGTCCAACCCCTTGTTTAGAAAGAGTTAAAAGGTTAGAGAAAGAAAAATATATAAAAGGTTACCAAGCCATTCTTAACCCTGAAAAGCTTGAAGCTGCTTTATTGGTTCTTGTTGAGATAACGTTAACTAAAACTAGCCCTGATGTTTTTGATGATTTTTCTGCAGCAGTTCATGAACTCGATGTTATTCAAGAATGTCATTTAGTTTCAGGGGACTTTGATTTCCTACTCAAAACGAGGGTAGCTGATATGGCGGCTTACCGAGAATTGTTAGGAGATACTTTGCTTCGTCTTCCTTCGGTAAGTGAAAGTAGAACCTATGTCGTCATGGAAGAAGTGAAATCGACTAATTTTATACCGATTAAACGATAAATGACCGAATCAGGTAAAGTAAGTCATTAAAACATTTAACTCCTTACAATAGTTTGGTATTTTACTGTATATAACTACAATACTTATTAACTCGGTTTATTATATTGTCTACAGAATCACTTATTCAAAGTAAATTAAATGGCGTACAACGATTGCTAGAAGCAGGTTTGTTGGTCTCTTTTCTCTTTGCCATGTTTATTATGTTAGCACTTTTTAGCTTTGACCCAGCCGATCCCGGTTGGTCTCAAACGGGCTACCAAACACCGATTCGAAACTTAGGTGGGGCTGTCGGTGCATACCTTTCTGATTTATTATTAAACTTATTTGGCTTTATTGCTTACAGTCTTCCTTTTGTCGCAGCCATAACCGGTTGGTTATTATTTCAAAAATACCATCGTTTAATTCAATTAGATTATTTAACATTAGGTTTGAAGTTTATTGGCTTTATTCTTTTTTATATAGGGATAACATCGATTGCTAGTATGAATTTTGATGATGTATTTTACTTCTCAGCCGGTGGTATTATTGGAGATATACTCAGTAAAACGGTTTTACCCTATTTTTCTTTTGTTGGTAGCACGTTATTATTTTTAACCTTTTTATTTTCAGGCTTCGTACTATTAACCGGCTTTTCTTTGATCGGCTTTATCGATAACACCGGTGCTTATGCTATTATATTTGCACAATACTTATTAATAATTCCTAAAAAAATCAAACAATATTTCAGTGATTTAAATGCTGTAAAACTTGAGAAATCTTTATTAACTCAGTCCAATAAGAAAAATGAACAATCAACTGCCTTGCTAGAACTTACCAAAAAAGAACCAGAAAAATTTGAATTTGCAGATGACTTAGAAGATCAAAATCAAGAATTACACCATGCTTTTAATACTATAAATGAACAAGTGCATGAAGATATTATTGCGCCAAGTAAGAATGATTTTCCTTTTGAGGTTGAAGAAGATATTGAACACTTTGTTGCTATAGATGATTTGATGGGTGAACCGCTAGCATTCAATGTTCAAGAACACGTCAGTGAAGATGAAATAGCCGCAGCCTTTGAAATAGTTGACCCTATTATTGTTGATGAACCCAAAAAATTGACACCAAAAAGTAATAGTGCAATATCCCAAGGGCTACCTGGACTAGATTTATTAGATCGTCCTGATAGAACTAAAAACCCTATTGATGAAAAAGAACTCGATCAAATTAGCCGTTTAGTTGAAGAAAAACTTTTAGAGTTTGGCGTTAAGGCGGAGGTTGTTGGTGTATATCCGGGACCTGTTATTACTCGATTTGAGTTAAACCTCGCCCCTGGTGTTAAGGCTAGTAAGGTCACTGGCTTGTCACAAGACATTGCTCGTTCTTTATCAGCTAAAAGCGTTCGTGTTGTTGAAGTCATAGAAGGAAAGTCTGTTATTGGTGTTGAGTTACCCAATAAGTACAGAGAAACCGTATTTTTTACTGATGTGATATCTGCACCAGCATTTGCAGAATCTACCTCTCATCTCGCTATGGCGATTGGTAGTGATATATCAGGCAAACCAGTTATTGCTGATTTAGCCAAAATGCCTCATTTACTTGTTGCCGGTACAACTGGTTCAGGTAAGTCTGTTGCTGTTAATACCATGATTGTGAGCATTTTGTATAAATCATCTCCTGAAGATGTGCGTATGATCATGATTGATCCTAAGCAAGTAGAATTGTCAGTTTACAATGGTATTCCACATTTGTTATCTGAAGTTGTTACCGACATGAAAGAAGCGGCTAATGCACTTCGTTGGTGTGTAGGAGAAATGGAACGTCGTTATAAACTTATGTCTTCTTTAGGGGTTCGTAATCTTAAAGGATATAACGAAAAAGTACTCAATGCCATTGAAGCTGGAGAGCCTTTAATAGACCCTACTTGGCAACCTAATGATGCTTTTACACAAACACCACCATTATTAGAAAAACTGCCTGCTATCGTTATACTCGTTGATGAATTTGCCGATATGATGATGGTTGCTGGTAAAAAAGTTGAAGAACTTATTGCTCGAATTGCTCAAAAGGCTCGAGCAGCGGGTATGCATTTAATTTTAGCCACTCAACGTCCATCAGCTGATGTTATTACAGGTCTTATTAAAGCCAATATTCCTACACGTATGGCACTTCGTGTGCAATCAAGAATGGAGTCTCGTATCATCCTTGATCAACAAGGCGCGGAGCAATTATTAGGCATGGGAGATATGTTTTATTTACCACCGGGTGAAGCTGTATCTGTACGTGTTCATGGTGCGTTCGTTAACGATGACGAAGTTCATGCAGTTGTTAGAGATTGGAAGTCTCGTGGTGAACCTGATTATGTTGATGAAATTTTATCAGGCGACACAGAAAACGATATTTTATTGCCTGGCGAACAAGCAGAAGGTGAAGAAGGCGCTGAACTTGATACACTATATGATGAAGCTGTTGATTTTGTTACTAAAGGTAAACGTGTTTCAATTTCAAGTGTTCAACGTAAATTCAGAATAGGTTACAACCGTGCGGCACGTATTGTTGAAGATATGGAAAATCAAGGGGTTGTAACGACACCTGGCCATAATGGAGCGCGTGAAGTATTAGCTCCGCCACCCGTAAGAGATTAAAAGATGTTGTTAACACAACATCTATTCAGTTAATTAATAAGGATAATTTAGTGATTTTTTCCCTAAAAAAAACAGCAATCGTTTCTTTTTTCTCCGCTATGATATTAGGCAGCACTCATATTTCCTCGTTTGCTTTGCAATTGAATGATCCTATTACTATTACAAGTAATTCAGTTAATGAAACTAAGTTAATTAAAAGTAGCCTAATGGATAAATTGGCTACACTCGAATTTTTTTCAGCAGAGTTTAAACAACAAGTACTGGACGCAGATGGCAATGAATTACAGAATGCTTTTGGAACACTCGCTGTTAAAAAACCTAATTTAGTCAATTGGAAAACAGCTGAGCCTGACGAGTCCTTAATCATATCGGACGGATCGACGTTATGGTTTTTCGACCCATTTGTAGAGCAGGTAAGTGCCTATCTCCTAGAAAAAGCGCTAATGAATACCCCTATTTTGTTATTAACAAGTAGCGACCCTGCACTTTGGCAACATTATAGCGTGAGCTCCGTGGATGAAAATAACTACCTTATTCATGCTAACGATAATAATGCTCAGGTAAAAACACTGGAATTGCGTTTTAAAGGTAGTAGTAATGAACTAGAAAGTTTTACTATTTTAGATGCATCAGGTCAATTAAGTCTCTTTAAATTGTCAAAATTTGATGTGATAAACTCACCAGAAACTTCATTATTTACTTTTAAAATGCCTGAAGGCGTTGAACTAGATGATCAACGTTAATGGCTAATGTTATTGATACAACTCATGGCTCTTTACCGTTAGATTTCTCAGATGAAGTCGATAGTGAAACAGACATTCAACGTACTCAGTTTCAACCGCTTGCCGCAAAACTACGTCCTAAAACATTAGCAAGTTATCAAGGTCAACAACATATCTTATCTCCAGGTATGCCACTTACTGTCGCCATTGAACAAGGTAAGTGTCATTCTGTTATATTTTGGGGACCACCTGGAACAGGTAAAACCACATTAGCTGAAATTATTGCCAGCCATGCGAATGCAGAAGTTGAGCGTTTATCCGCAGTGACTTCGGGTATTAAAGATATTCGTCAGGCTATAGAAAATGCCAAGCAGCGTCTGCTTCACCAACAAAAACGGACTGTTTTGTTTGTTGACGAAGTACATCGTTTTAATAAAGGTCAGCAAGACGCTTTTCTACCCTTTATTGAAGATGGAACTATTATTTTTATTGGGGCGACTACTGAAAATCCTGCATTCGAGTTAAACCAAGCGGTGTTATCGAGGGCGCGTGTTTATACCTTAAAAAAACTTACGCGTGATGACCTAGCTATTATTTTAAAACGTGCGTGTAAAAATGAGCAAGTCAGTAAGAAAGTCACCATTTACCTTCAAGATAAGGCAGAACATCAACTATTAACATTGGCAAATGGTGATGCACGACGTCTATTAAACGTTTTTGAAAATTGTGTAGATATTGTTTCCGGATCATTAAAAACCATTACATTAGAAACAGTCGTTCAAGTTGCAGGAAATAAAATTGCCTTGTATGACAAGGGTGGTGATGCCTTTTATGATTTGATCAGTGCTTTTCACAAATCTGTAAGGGGAAGTTCTCCAGATGCTGCTCTTTATTGGTATGCAAGAATATTAGCTGGTGGGGGAGACGCACTATACGTTGCACGTAGATTGTTAGCAATTGCCAGTGAGGATATTGGTAATGCTGATCCAAGAGCGATGCAGCTTGCTATTAATGCTTGGGATACCTTTCAACGTGTTGGTCCCAGTGAAGGTGAAAGAGCTATAGCACAAGCAACTGTTTATATGGCACTAGCGCCAAAAAGTAATGCTGTATATATGGCGTTTAATCAAGCTAAAGAACTTGCTAAAAACACAGCAGAATTAGACGTACCGTTTCACTTAAAAAATGCCACGAGTAGTGTTACTAAAGAACTTGGCCACGGAAGTGAATACCGTTATGCGCATAATGAAGACAATGCTTTTGCCGCAGGCGAGTGTTATTTCCCAGAGACTCTCCAGCATACTTCGCTATACCAACCGACAGACAGAGGTTTGGAAAAGCAACTTAAAGACAAGCAGCATTACCTTAATGAATTAAACCGTCAGAGTAATAATAAACGTTATGACTAATAATATCAGTACTATTTCATTATACTTATTTGTAGCACTCGGTGGAGCGTGCGGGGCTAGCCTTAGATTTTATTTTTCACAACTAATATTAAATTGGCTCGGAAAAGGTTTCCCTTTTGCTACATTGGCGGTTAATATTTCCGGCTCATTAATCATGGGCACCTTATATGGGCTTATAGAAAATGGTGTAATTGAAGTGAGTGTCTACCGAACCTTAATAGGTATCGGGTTTTTAGGGGCTTTCACAACATTTTCAACATTTTCACTTGATACATTATTATTAATGCAACAAGGTGAATTTTTAAAAGCCATGATAAATATATTACTGAATGTCAGCTTGTGTGTCTTTGCAGCTGGTATTGGGCTTTACTTAGTAAGCTATGCTTCTAAGTAAGCTACATTAAATAAAAACAACTTAACTTGCAGATGTGAACAAAAATGCTTGATCCAAAATTATTTAGAAATGATATCGAAGCCACCGCGGCACAATTAGCTAAACGTGGTTTTACTTTAGATACCGCGGTATTAAAAGAGTTAGAAGAGCAACGTAAAGCTTTTCAAATTAAAACACAAGAACTACAAAATCAACGTAATACACGTTCGAAATCTATAGGAAAAGCGAAAGCTCAAGGCCAAGATATTCAACCACTATTAGCTGAAGTGAGTCAATTAGGTGCTGATTTAGATGCAGCAAAAGCCGAACAAGACGAAGTCTTAGCTAAAATTGATGATATTCTGTCTGCCGTACCAAATTTAATTCATGAATCTGTGCCTGAAGGTGCAAGTGAAGATGATAACGTAGAAATAAAGCGTTGGGGTACGCCACGTGTATTTGATTTTGACGTTAAAGATCATGTAGATGTAGGTGCTGGAATTGCCAACGGTTTAGATTTTGAAAGTGGCGCTAAACTTGCCGGTACTCGCTTTGCTGTTTTACGTGGTCAAATCGCTAAGATGCATCGTGCACTTGCACAATTGATGCTTGATGTTCATACCGAGCATCATGGTTACCTTGAAATGTACGTGCCTTATTTAGTGAACCAAGATTCATTATACGGAACAGGGCAGTTACCAAAGTTTGGTGAAGATTTATTCCATACTGAATTGAGTAATAAAAAATTCTCTTTAATACCAACAGCAGAAGTACCTTTGACTAATTTACTGAGAAATGAAATTGTTGAAGAAGCTGAATTACCCATTAAAATGTGTGCTCACACACCATGTTTTAGAAGTGAAGCGGGTTCAGGTGGTCGTGATATTCGTGGTCTTATTCGTCAACATCAATTTGATAAAGTTGAAATGGTTCAGTTAGTTAAACCTGAAGATTCTTTAACTGCATTAGAAGCATTAACGGGACACGCTGAAAAGATTCTTGAAATATTAGAATTACCCTACCGAACCGTTATCTTATGTACGGGTGATATTGGCTTTGGTTCGAGTAAAACTTTTGATATTGAAGTCTGGTTGCCTGCTCAAAATACTTATCGTGAAATTTCATCATGTTCTAGTATGGGTGACTTCCAAGCTCGCCGCATGCAAGCTCGTTTTAGAAATAGTGAAACGAAAAAACCAGAGTTATTACATACTTTAAATGGTTCAGGTTTGGCGGTTGGCCGTACTTTAGTCGCTATATTGGAAAATTATCAACAAGCTGATGGAAGTTTACAAATTCCAACAGCACTACAACCTTATATGAATGGCTTAACTCAAATCGGTTAAAATTAAACTATTGGTTATCGATAGTCCTCAAAATCCAGCAAATATACGCTGGATTTTTTTTGTGCAGGATATGCGTATTCTGAACACATTCAAATTTTACAGATTGATGATGCAATTTTTAATCTGATGATCGGGTCTTTTAATATGTCTGTAAATAATTTATAAAGGTTTCTTTTGTTAAAAAATCTATTCATTCAAATTATTGTTTTTTTGACTATTTTCCAAAGTCTCTCGATGTTTCGGGAAGTGGATATGTTATCAACAGGAGAAGCGATAGTTAAACAAAGTACTCCTTTACAAACATTAGACAATAAAACCATTGAACTTAATCATATGGATAAAACCACGGTTGTTTATTTTTTTGCACCTTGGTGTCAAATTTGTCATATGAGTATTAGTAATCTGCAAGCAATATATGAAAAAAATGATCACATCAATGTTGTTGCTGTTGCACTTGATTATGTCGATAAAAAAGAAGTGTTCAAATTCTCAAATCAACATCAATTAACTTTCCCCATTGTGTTGGGTAATGAACAAATAAAAAGGCAATTTAAGGTAAAAGGTTATCCAAGTTATTATGTTATTGATACAGAAAATACCATTATTGCCAAATCGATGGGCTATTCTTCTGAAATAGGTCTTCTTCTTAGAACACTTTAACTCTTATTACTTCTGATCTATTAATTGTTTGTGTACAATGTGGCATTCATAAAAAAAATAGCAGATCCTCTGATGAAAATTACATCAAATTTTGATAGTGGTAATATACGTGTTATCGACGCAAGCCAAGCCAACAATATTCAACTTGAAATTGTTAAAGACAACCAATCAGACTTTTATCAATGGTTTCATTTCAAGCTCAATAATACTGAACGCTGCGAGCATACCCTTCATTTAATGAACGCATCTACTTCCGCTTATCAAGAAGGCTGGATAGATTACCAAGCCGTTGCATCTTATGACCGTGAGCATTGGTTTCGGGTTCCAACAAATTTTGACAGTGAAAAACTTACTATTACCCTAACGCCTGAATATGATTCTGTTTACTTTGCCTACTTTGCCCCTTACAGTTATGAACGTCATCAAGATTTACTTCATCAAGCACAGTTAGATATTGACTGTCAGTTACAAGTTTTAGGCGAAACCTTGGATGGTCGCGATGTTTCAATATTGAAAGTCGGTGAAGAAGGTGAAAACAAACCCGTTATTTGGGTAACTGCACGTCAGCATCCGGGTGAAAGTATGGCCGAATGGTTTATGGAAGGTTTCATTGACCGTTTACTCGACGAGGACGATGGCGTCGCTCGTTCTTTATTAGACAATGCCGTTTTTTACTTAGTCCCCAATATGAATCCAGATGGTTCCGTTAGAGGGCATTTGAGAACAAATGCAGTAGGCACTAATTTAAATAGAGAGTGGGCAACCCCTTCTATGGAGAAAAGCCCTGAAGTTTATTTAGTCCGTGAAAAAATGTTAGAAACCGGTGTTGATATGTTTCTTGATATTCATGGTGATGAAGCCTTGGCGTTTAACTTTGTTGCGGGTTGTGAAGGTGTTCCGGCTTATGATGCAAAACATCAAGCGTTAGAGGAAAAGTTTAAAGCTATTTTACTCGCGGTAACGCCAGAATTTCAAGATGATGAAGGGTATGACAAAGACGAACCAGGAAAAGCAAATTTAACCGTTGGTGCTAACTGGGTAGGTAATCACTTTAAATGTCTTTCATACACAGTAGAAATGCCTTTCAAAGATAACGACTTATTACCAGATCACAGTGTGGGTTGGTCAGATACTCGTAGTAGTTTATTCGGTCGAGATTTCTTAACGGCTATTTATCATGTTGTCGATGATTTACGTTAAATTATATCAAATTCATAAATTAATACCGTTATCCTCAAACGAATTGAAGCACAAATTTTTCGCTTAATTAAGGTTGATGGATAACAAATAAATTGTTTAAAAATTATATTAACTAATAAAATAATAATAAATCAGGAGTATCATGTGCAAGAAATTGTAAATACGATGAATGGCTATATTTGGAGCCCATATTTAATTTACCTCTGTTTAGGTACAGGTGTATTTTTCTCTATTTTAACCCGTTTTGTACAAGTACGTCAGTTTCGTGAAATGTTCCGATTATTGCTTTCGGGGAAGAGCTCAGATAAAGGCATTTCTTCATTTCAAGCATTAGCTGTTTCCTTATCTGGCCGTGTTGGTACGGGTAATATTGCTGGTGTTGCTGCTGCTATTGGTTTTGGTGGGCCAGGGGCTGTTTTTTGGATGTGGATTGTTGCCTTTTTAGGGGCAGCGACTGCATACATTGAATCTACTAATGCTCAAATTTATAAAGAAGAAGAAGATGGACAATATCGTGGTGGTCCAGCGTATTATATTGAGAAAGCGCTAGGTCAAAAATGGTATGCATGGATTTTTGCTTTAGCAACAATTCTTGCTTGTGGCGTATTATTACCTGTCGTGCAATCAAACGGTATTGGTGATGCTATGGTAAACGTGTTTGGATCAGGTGGTTCTGTAAGTTCTTTTATGGGTGACCTTCCATTAACTAAAGTATATACCGCTTCATTTATAGTTATACTGCTTGGTTTCATTATTTTTGGTGGCGTTAAACGTATTGCTAACTTTACTCAAATTGTTGTGCCATTTATGGCTTTGGCCTACATAATCATTGCATGTACAATCATCGCTTTACATATTGACCAATTACCCAGTATTTTCATGCTAATCATAACAGATGCTTTTACTCCTATGGCTGGCTTTGGTGCCGCGATTGGTTGGGGTGTAAAACGTGGTGTTTATTCAAATGAAGCTGGTCAGGGGACTGGTCCTCATGCTGCAGCGGCTGCAGAAGTTGAGCTTCCAGCACAACAAGGTTTGGTCCAAGCATTTTCAGTATACATTGATACGCTATTTGTTTGTTCAGCAACCGCATTTATGATTTTAATTACTAATTCGTATAATGTAATGCCTGAAGGTTCAACGAGTTTCGTTGTTAACAATTTAGCGAATGATGTTGTAATCAATGGCCCTGCATTTACACAGATTGCTGTGGATAGTGTGTTAACTGGTTTTGGTAAGCCATTCATTGCAGTTGCATTGTTTTTCTTTGCATTTACAACGGTACTCGCTTATTACTTTATCGCGGAAAACAACGTTTCATATATTAATAAAACCATCAAAATGCCAATACTTAGGTTTGTTCTTAAAGTCATATTGATGTCAGCGGTATTTTACGGAACAGTCGCTGAACCTAGTGCAGCTTGGGGCATGGGAGATATTGGTGTAGGGATAATGGCTTGGCTGAACATTTTTGCTATTATTGTTATATTTTTCATGGCTAAACCTGCAATTAAAGCATTGAAAGATTATGAACGACAGCAGAAAGATGGCGTAAAAATATTTACATTCGACCCTTTAAAGCTTGGTATTAAAAAGGCTACCTTTTGGGAAGATCGCATTAATAAGAACAAGTAGTTTTCTGAATAATTGATTGACATTTGTTTATCATAAATAAATATCAAATTACTTAAAAAAACGTCCTAATGGACGTTTTTTTTTGTTCAAATTTAGGTAGAATATTAACATTGATTATTTTAATAAATATGACCTTCCTATGGCTGTAATTAATTGCCCGAACTGTAAGAAAAGAATATCTGATAAAGCGAAGTCATGCGCCCATTGTTCAATAGATTTAACAAAGGTTGACCCTGATCAAATTGCATCAATGAAAAAAGTGGACAAAATAAACCAATCTCAAATATTAATGAACCATTCATTTATCGCAATGCTCCTTTTTTGTGGCGGTTTTTTATTTCTATACCTGCAAGATGCTCAGCAGGGCACATGGCAATACTTTACTAGTATAGGATCTGCGGTCATTGGTTTCATTTTATATATTGTTACACGTGTTCGTTTAGTCATGCTTAAATACCGTAATTAATATAAACCTCTCTATCAAGAATTAAGAATAAGGCTGTAAATAAAACAATGGATATTATTTCATTAGTAGACGATATGTCTGAAGAAATGTACTTACGCTTAAAATGTGCTGCTGAAACCGGTAAATGGCCGGAAGGTACAGTAGTTGATAAAGAACAGAAAAATTCTGCTTTACAAATTACCATGGCATACCAATCAAGACATTTGAACTCAGATGAAATATTAAGCGTTGGCTCAGATGGGTTAATTGTTGATAAAACTAAACGTCAGTTAAAAAGCGAATTCGCTGATCTTAAAAACACACCAGAAAACAATATTGCAAGGTTCTCCGATATATGATTTTTTCAAAATTTTTCAAAGCAAAATGGCAAAGTAAGGAACATAATGTTCGACTAACCGCAATAAGTGATGATTTGACAGTCAGTAACCCAGACGACTTAGTGGTACTAACTAACCTCGCAAAAACTGATTCTAATGAACTTGTTCGACGTGCTTCACTGATCAAAATGGCTAGTTTTTCTGTTTGGCATACAAATTGTACCGATAACGATAATAAGAAAGTCCGTGAATATTGTGTAAAGCAAGTTGAAAAGATTTTATTGGGTCAACATGAAATCACTATCAGTAATGAAGACAAGCTAGCGTTACTTAAAAGTAACAGTAAATTACCCGCCTTAGAGTTATGGTTACAAAACGAAATGCAAGCTGATGTCGTCATTGCATTGTTTGAAAAAATAAATAAACCACAATTGACACTGTCGATATTTACACACAAACAAAACGAAGCAGTGCAAACTTATTTACTTCAACAAACCTTGTCTATCGATGTGTTAGAAAAATTATCTAAAAGATCATGTAGTGATGAAATTAAAAATCAGATTGACCGACAAATACAAGCACTAAAAGAGTCATTAGAAAAACCTGATAAAGTTAAAAAAGGTGTTCAATTAGTGTTAGCCAAACTACTGGCTTTGAAAGACATTAATGATTACGTTCAAATAAAAGAAAAACAAGCTGATTTAGAAACACAGTGGAACAGTTATCATCAA
>JASDWX010000068.1:23318-66907 GCA_041890515.1 Alteromonadaceae bacterium | reverse complement strand
CCTTTACCCATTTGACGTTCTCTGTCACCACACGATGTTTCACGAAGTCGAGGAGCTACATAATTAAGACGAGCAATTTCAACTTGTAATTTTGCTGTTTTGGTACGAGCATGACGACTGAAAATTTCAATAATTATGCCAGTGCGGTCAAATACTTCTACACCTAGCTGATTCTCAACATTTCGCAGTTGAGATGGGCTCAAATCACAATCAAATACCACTACGTCGGCACAACCAAACGGAAGATTGTCTGATGGGATATCAGCTACTGCCGATTCGTCAACCATCTCTTCAAATTGACCTTCACCTTCATCACCGTTTTCAACCACACCTTGGTTACCGGTAAAATGCGCAATTTCTGCCAGTTTTCCTAAACCGAGTACATTCACTTTTTTAGTTGAACTCTGTTTTTGTGATTGAGTGCCGACTACTGTAAAACCTAATGTAGTGACTAATCGGCCAAGTTCGGCAAGTGATTCTGTTGCTTCATCACCTTTAAAATCAGGTGTACAAATTGAAATAAGTAAAGCGTTAGTCAGTGAAGCTTTTGCTGTTAGTTGCATATATTTTTATGTTAGTGCACATATCTCCCCATTGGGAATGAGTGCAAACCTAGTATTTATCTAAAGTAAGTTGATCCTACGCTGTTCTCGCTAAGCTTTATAGAGTAATAGAAGACTAAATACAGAAAAAATTTTAGTGGCTGACAAATCACGGAGTTATCGAGGTACATTTACAGCGTTTTATTCTCAATACTATAATGTTAATTTTGATCATTTATCTTTCTAATTTATATAAAATATGAAATATTTACTATAAATTCAGTAAAGTTATGAAGCTAACAATTTGATATGTTTTCATAATATCTGTTAAACCTATATTCATCACCTACACGGAGTTCATGTGAACAAATATCTCATCATATTATCTTTAGCTTTTTTATCGCTCTCTACTCAAGCATCTAATCTAATTAGTGATAAAAGAATCACAGATCAAAAAAACTGTTTTAGCTCTCAATTTACCACCTATGATTCGTGGCGTGGTTTTATAGAAGGTAAACGTAAAAAACGGATAAAGTCTCCAGAAAAACTCTTCAAGGCTATGTCTTCTTTTGACACTATGTTTGGAGAAGAAAGATTTAACCAATATCTGAATAATTTATCGTGCAGTACGTTTAAATATCAAGTTGGCGATAAAGAAGTTCATGGTTATGTCATTAAGCCAAAATTTATGGGTAAAAAATTACCTGTATTAATATATAACCGCGGCGGTAATGGTAATTTTGGTTCGGTAGTCTTTGGTTCTATGATGCATAACTTGTTTCCAATCGCTAACCAAGGTTTTATCATTATCGGAAGTCAGTACCGCGGCACTCGAACAGGAAATCATAAGCTTGATGAATTTGGTGGGAAAGATGTTAATGATGTCACCGCATTATTTGATTACATTCCAAGTATTGAAGGGGCGGACCCAAAAAGAGTGGGCATGTACGGAGCAAGTAGAGGTGGTATGCAAACCTTTTTAGCCTTGAAAAAACTAAACCAAGTCAAAGCTGTTGCGTCTATTGCAGGCGTTTCGGATTTACTAAAACAATTAGACGTTCGTCCCCGTATGGAAAAAATGTATCGGCACCGCATTCCTCATTACAACGAAAATAAAATTGAAGCATTAGCAAAACGTTCAGTATTAACTTGGGTAGATGAGTTATCGCCCAATGTACCTATTTTACTTTTACACGGTACTAATGATAAGCGTGTTGGCGTAAATAATTCAATTGAACTTGCGGATGCGTTATCAAAAAACAATATCCCTCACAAGCTTGTGGTATATCCAGGTGATAATCATGGTTTATCGAAGAACAAAGAAAAAGCTAATGATGAATTAGTAAATTGGTTTCGAAAGTATTTATAAGGCTTAATTTACCATCATAGATCTGTTAGAGCAGCAGCATTAACGAAAATTAACTATTAATGCTCAAAAGCCATGTAACCTATAGTTGACTTTGAAATAGGTATTTATGAAATAAACTTATCATTGATAGCCACTTAAATATAAATTTGAAGCATTGTTATCATTTAGCTAAGATGAATCTCCTTAATTTTCACTGAGTAATACAATGAAATATATAGCCTTTATATCGTCCATATTATGCCTGTCCTACAGCGCGCTAACCGTCGCTGCAAATGACAATGAAAAGTTGGTTAAGGCTGTCATGCCACAATTAATGACACTATACAAAGACCTACATCAAAGCCCTGAGCTTTCTAGTGTTGAATATAATACGGCAAAAAAATTAGCCAAAACTGCGCGTGAATTAGGCTTTAAAGTCACTGAAAAAGTTGGTGGTACGGGTGTTGTTGCTGTTTTAAAAAATGGTAAAGGTCCTACTGTCTTGATTCGTGCTGACATGGATGCGCTGCCTGTAAAAGAGCAAACAGGTTTATCATATGCTTCAAAGGTTACCACAACCACAGAGGAAGGTTTACAAGCGCATGTAATGCATGCTTGTGGACATGATACACACATGACAAGTTGGGTTGGTACAGCCAAATTACTCAGCGAAAATAAAAAAAATTGGTCTGGTATTTTAGTCATGATATTACAACCTGCTGAAGAACGTGGTCGTGGTGCAAAAGACATGATAGCAGACGGTTTATATAAACGTTTTCCAAAACCTGATTATGCTTTAGCATTTCATAATTCTGCCAGCCTCAAAGCAGGAGTTATTGGTTATACTCCTGGTTATACCTTTGCCAATGTAGATAGTGTAGATATTTTGGTAAAAGGAGTCGGTGGTCATGGTGCATACCCACATGCCACTAAAGATCCTATTGTATTAGGTTCACGCATTGTTGGTGCTTTACAAACATTAGTCAGTCGAGAATTAAACCCTCAAGATCCTGCTGTAGTCACCGTAGGTAGTTTTCAATCAGGGACTAAGCACAATATCATTTCTGATCAGGCACTACTGTTATTAACTGTTCGCAGTTACTCAGATGAAACACGTCAGACGTTGATTGATGGCATAACAAGAATAGCGAAAGGTGAGGGTATTGCGATGGGGTTACCAGAAAAATTACTACCCGTTGTCACCTTAAAAGATGAACATACACCTGCAACTTATAATGAACCTGACTTTACCGATACAATGGCTCGCTTGTTTACAGCTGAACTGGGTAAAGAACGCGTAATAGAAGTGCCAGCAGTAATGGCAGGAGAAGATTTTGGTCGTTACTACCGTGCAGATACTCGCATTAAAAGTATGATATTTTGGGTAGGTGGCGTGCCTCACGATAAGTGGCAATCAGCTCAAGAGACAGGTGAAGGTTTACCATCACTACACAGCCCACTTTGGGCGCCTGATGCTGAAAAGGTCATTGCTACCGCGACTCAAGCAATGAATAGCGCCGTGTTAACGATTTTGGCTAAATAACGCTTATTTACTCTGTTGGCTTAATAAATTACATAATCATTTATTAAGCCAACGAGCACAATATGAATAACAGACACAAAAATAGCGTCAATCATGGCTTTCATGTAATATCCCAGCGATAAATGTCATGCTTACATTACCACCATTAAATAATCATTAGTTACATGGAAAATCACCTCATGCGCGTCGCCGTTTCTCAGTTTGCCACCTCCCTAAATTTTCAAGAAAACCTAGCAACGTGCGTTCGCATGATAAAGGAAGCTTCAGCGTGTGAGCCATCTTTAATTGTTCTTCCAGAATTTTGTAATACCTCATTTCATTTTGCTCAGCCTTGTTACATTGACCATCATCAGGCATGGGATGAAGCGTTATCTATTGGAGGGCCTTTTTTGAACGCTATAGCAGACCAAGCAAAACAGCATGACTGTTATATTGTTATTAACGTTACTTTACGACGAGACCTTTCACGTGATCTTACCGCCAATAAGCAAGACTGTTCAGTTAAATCAAATATCAGTGTAACTTCATGCTTATTTTCACCGTCTGGAGAGCTCATTCATCAAGAAGATAAGAGAAATTTAATGGGCCATGAAAATGATTTCTTTATTAACGCAGATAAAGTGTCAGAGGTTGTATCAACGTCTATTGGAAAGCTTGGAATGATGTCGGGTAGCGATACTATGAACTTTGGCACATCTCGCAGTTTAGCTTTAAAGGGGGCGCAATTATTGTGTAATTCAATAAATTCATTCGCATTAGATCAGAGTGATTTACACGATCCTGCTCGATCATTTGAAAATAAAGTATTTTTAGCTACGGCAAATAAAGTAGGTTCACTTACAGCAAAAGAATATATTTTTTCAGAAATAAATAAAATAGATTCATCGAAAAACTCTATTCCTCAAGCGTTGCTTGTTGGAGTTGGGCACAGTCAAATAGTGTCTCCCGAGGGGAAGGTGTTAGCAAAGATAGCAAATAATGAAGAAGGCTTTGTCTTTGCTGATATAAACTTGGTAGATGAAGAAAAAGAGTCTGATCATAAATTTCGCCCAGATGGTACTGAACTTTTTAACCAGCGACGACCAGAACTTTATCAAAAATTAGCAACGTCCTTCCAAAATAAACCTTCGCATGAACAGGTCCATACTCATGATAACAAGGTGCCAGAAACCGCCAATGTCGCTATTTTTGCCACCTATAAATCTAATGAAGAGGCTATTGAAGACGTTTGTTTTTATATTGAAAACAACCTAAGCGATATTATTCAATTACCTGAGTTATTCTTTATCGCAGATAAAAAAATCACGAATAATGCAGAGCAACTCACTAAGATAGCCTGTTTGAGCACTGCGCTAATTAAACAAATCAGTGCAGTGCTAAGACCTTTTCAATATGTCTGTACGAGTTTAGTTATTGAAAGTTCGCATCAGGCAGTTATCATTAGTGATCAGGGTTTGTTTGCAACACAGCAGCAATTGCACTTTTGCCAAAGGTATCAGTGGACAGAACTAGGTGATGATTTAACTATTATTGAATTACCATTAGAACAAGGGAAAATTAGCGTTGCTATGTTAACTGCTGATGACGCTAATATACCTGAAATAGTTAATATAGCGGCTTCAAACAACATACACTTAT
Organism: Alteromonadaceae bacterium; assembly: GCA_041890515.1. Classification (GTDB taxonomy): domain Bacteria; phylum Pseudomonadota; class Gammaproteobacteria; order Enterobacterales; family Alteromonadaceae; genus Colwellia_A. Next base: position 61,836 of record JASDWX010000068.1, on the reverse strand, counting down.
TATTGATCCCTTTTGATATCCAAGAGGCAAGTGAGGTTGAATATAGTTTGTTATCTCGTGCTGCTGAGCATAGAGTTTGTATTGTTGCAGGGTGTCGCGAAAAGAGTTTTACACAAGATATATTTATCGAAAAGTCCAATAATGCAATCAACAATACGGTCAAAAACCAGAAGGCCAATAAAAAGAAGAATAAAACGGTTAAGTCTTCTGGGTTCATCGCCAATTTAACTGAAAGCTCTTTATCAACGTCTCATTGGAAAATGGCTAAGTTTATGGGGTATATTAATCAACCTCTTGTCAAACATCAGCAGGGTAAAATTACCAAAGCATTAGTGCATCCTATTGCCGCAACCAAGTACTAATCACTTTTTATTAATGACTCATTTCATTTTATATTGCAGACCAAAACCAAGAGGAAAGAGAGGTTTTGGGGTACGTTTGCTTTTTTCTGAAGTAAAGATTTTAGGCCAAGAAAAAGAGAGTTTCCCTTGAAAATTAAAGTCACCGAAAAGCACGTCACTCACACCTTGACCTTCTGAACCCGGTAACCAAGCGGCTATAAAAGCACTTGATTCTTCCAATTCAGCATTAATGATGAGGGTTCTCCCAGACACTAAAATAACAACAATGGGTAAACCTTTATCACTAAGCGCTTTAATAATCTTATAATCTTCTGGATGTAACTCTTTCAATTCAAGCGAATGTCCGTAGGGTTCTGAAATATTTATTTGGCCATTTATTTGTGATCCGGCTTCGATGATAAGATTATCGCAATTCCTAATATCACCAAACCCTTCAGCGTATGGATATTCGCCTACCACAACGACAGCTACATCATGATCTTTAGCTGATATTGTAGAAACGTCAGGGCTATTATTTAATATCGCATTAGGAGCAACGTCAGTTATACCTTGCCAAATAGAGGTTGCGCCTTCAAAGTCATCGTTTCCTGAAATACCTTGCCAGTCTATGGTAAACCCACCGCATTGATGGCCAATATTATGTGCATTTTTCCCCGCAACTAAAATACGCGCATGCTTTTTTAATGGTAGTATATTCTTCTTGTTTTTTAAGAGAATAAGTGATTTTCTTAGGGCTTCTCGAGCAACATTTCTATGTTCAGTTGAGCCAAAACTGTTATGATTTGCCCAAATCCTTTCACTAGGACAAGGAGTTTCAAACAACCCACTGGCTAATTTAACCGATAATATTCTGCTGACGGCATCATTTATTCTTGAAATAGGAACGGTTCCTAATTCGACATGGTTAAGTAGGTGTCTAATAAATTGCTGCCAGTTTTCAGGTAGCATAAACATATCTATACCTGCATTTACCCCTTGGGCAACCGATAGGTAAAAATCATCGCTAAGATAATCAATACCGTTCATATCAGAAAGAATAAAACCTGAAAAACCTAGTTGTTTCTTAAGTACATTCGTTAATAAGTATTCGTGGCCATGACACTTATTACCATTCCAACTATTGAATGAGGCCATAACGGTCATGGCACCAGATTTTATAGCGCTTATATACGGGCTAATGTGAGTCTTGTTGAGCTCTTCCCAAGTTATATTTGCATCACCTTGGTCAATACCATGAGACGTAGCGCCGTCACCCACCCAATGTTTAACACAAGCTATAACACCTTCACTATGAAGATCCCCTTGCAATCCATGGATGATTTCCCCTGCATATTTATTAACTATTTCAGGGGTTTGCGCGTAACTTTCATAATAACGCCCCCATTGATTATTTTGTGCGACAGCGAGGTTAGGTGCAAAAACCCAGTCAACCCCAGTAGCTAAGACTTCTTTTCGTGTTATATCGGCGATACGTTTTACTAAATCAGGATCATTAGCTGCACCTAACCCTATATTGTGAGGAAAAATTGTAGCCCCTTTTAGGTTATTGTGGCCATGTATGGCATCAACGCCATAAAGTAATGGGATCGCTAAATGATCTTTATCTTCAAAAGTTGAAGCCTTCCAATAGTCATCAGTTGTTTTAAGCCAATTTTCGATATCATTATTTTCCGGCACGGAACCTGCGCCACTCATTAGCGAACCTAAATGATAATTTTTAACATCTTCAGGAGTGCAGCCTTGTCGTTCAGCTTGAACCATTTGTCCAATCTTCTGAGCTAATGTCATTTGTGACATCAGCTCACTTACTTTTATTATTATTGATGGCTGATTCGGTAGTGGATGCATTTTTATACATATCCCATTAGTGTTAAACAAAGCAAATGAGTTAAATTGATATAAATCCAAGTATCATCTGATTGAAAATTTATTATTTTTTGTCAAAAACCAAACATTATTATTGCTCTAAAATAACTTCAAACGCTATTTTTAGGTCAGTATCTGAATTGCAACCTATCCAAGCGTTAAATAAACCAGGCTCTGTATTAAGTTTCATTTGTCGATTATAGAAAGCAAGTTCATCGGTATGAACCTTAAAAACGACTGTTTTACTATGTCCTACCGCTAAGTAAATACGTTGAAAACCTTTTAGTTCTTTTACTGGACGAGTCACGCTACCCACTAAATCCCTGATATATAACTGCACAACTTCCTCTGCATCAAAACAGCCTGTATTACTTATAGTGGCTGATATTTCTATGCTTTCTCCCATCGTGACTGAACACATATTTACGTTAATATCTTTGTACTCAAATTGAGTGTAAGAAAGGCCAAAACCGAAGGGGAACAAAGGCGAAAAGTGAGTATCTAAGTGAGTGCTCGTCATCCCTAATGATGTTTGTGGTGCTCTTATTTCTATATCGTTTATATCGACAAATGTTGCATCAGAAGCAGGTCTACCGGTATTCTTCTGAGCATAGTAAAGTGGGATTTGACCGACAGTTCTTGGGAAGGTAACCGGTAGTTTTCCAGAAGGGCAAGCTTCACCAAATAATAATTCAGTAATGGCAGGGCCGCCCATGGTACCTGGATGCCATGCGAAAAGAACGGCATCTACTTTAGGAAGAATCTTTTCTAACGTAATGGGTCTACCCGCCATAATGACCAGAACAATAGGTGTACCTGTTTCATAAATGGCGTTAATTAATTGTTCTTGGCAACCGGGTAAGTCGATGTTCGACCGGCAATGCGCTTCACCAGACAAAATAGCTTCTTCACCTAATATCATTATTGCAATATCAGCCGAAATGGCGATTTGTATCGCTTCGTTAAAGTCCTTTTGATTATTACTTCGTGATGTTGCTAAACCCTGTGAAAATTTAACATCGACAGAATCTCCAACATAATCTTTTATCGCTTGTAGAGGCGTTATACTGCGATTAATTTTAGCATCAAAGACCCAAGTACCCAATTGCTCGTAACCATCGTCGGCGAGTGGACCAATGACAGCCAAAGAGATGATTTTTGATGTAGACAATGGCAATATTTGATTTGTATTTTTAAGTAGAACACAGCTTTTAGTTGCCGCCTTTTTTGCTACGTATAAATGAAAATCATTTGAATGTTCGTCGAGCGGAGTTGATTGGGTAAAGGTGTTTTCAAAAAGGCCTAAATCATATTTTAATGTTAATATGCGGGTCACCATCAAATCAACTTTTTCAATGTTAACGTTGTTACTTTTAATAAGTGAGGGTAAGTTTTTTGCGTAAGTATCACTAGCCATTTCCATATCAACGCCTGCTTGGCAAGCCTCGAATGCTGCTGATTTTTCGTCAACGGAAAAACCATGGGTGACTAATTGTGGTATAGAACCCCAGTCACTTACGACAGGCCCAGTGTATTGCCATTCTTCACGCAGTACATCATTGAGTAGCCAAGAGTTTCCGGTAACGGGTACACCATTAAGATCACTAAATGACGCCATAAAGGTTGAAACGCCAGCGTCAGCAAGGGCTTTGAAAGGTGGTAGGTAAACATTTCTCAGCTCATTCTCTGGTATATTAGTTGTATTGTAATCACGCCCGCTTTCACTTGCCCCGTAACCAGCAAAATGTTTGGCACAGGCTGCTATTGAAGTGGTATCAGAAAGGTTTTCTCCTTGAAAACCTTTAACCATAGCGACACCTAATGTTGAGCATAAATAAGGATCTTCTCCAAGACTTTCTGCCATACGTCCCCAACGGGGATCTCTGCTAATGTCAATCATCGGAGCAAACGTCCAATTTACACCGTTACTTGAAGACTCTATCGCGGCTATATTTGCACAAGTTTCTATAAGTTCAGTTGACCACGATGCAGCTTGTCCAAGAGGGATAGGGAATATGGTATTAAATCCGTGAATAACATCACGTCCAATTAATAGAGGAATGCCTAACCTGCCTTCTTGGGTAGCAATGCGTTGAAGTTCGTTAATCGTATTAATGTCTACTTCATTGAGCACTGAGCCGACATAACCTTTTTGTATAGAAGACTTTAGTTTTTTATCATCATTGTTAAATTGGCTCATTTGGCCTATTTTTTCTTTTAACGTCATTTGTAATAATAAAGAAGAGACGAAAGTCTCTTTATTTACCTTCTTATTTTTATTAAGCGGTTGACAAATATTTGCTGACATTAATTCTCTCAAATGAAATTAAAACATTAAATTAAAAAGGTCTCAGACCCCATCCCTACTCAATAAAAAACAACCTATTCCATTCTTTCAGGTTATTACGAATATGAGTGGATACAACTTAAATACGGTAGGATGGACTTTTTTCGAGGCTATCTGGATTTTTACGAATTTATGAATGAAACATGGTGTTATTGAAAAACAAAACCCATAAAAATATCTTAGATAAATGCAAAATTGAAACAGTGACCATTTCATCGACATATTAAGACCTACTCATCGTTTTTACATTGTTTAAGATATACATTTATATAGTGTCGGACAGACCTTATACAATTGAATATCTTTTGCTGAATTTAAATTCATTCAAAAGTTTCATTCAATCATCATTTTCAACGGAATAACGCTTTATGAGTACGCAAGAAATCTATGAAACAGCGACTGAAGATAAAATTTCCACTATAAGAAAAATTATCTATGGCTTCGGCGCTTTCGTAAATAACTTACTAGGTGCGGCAATTGGTACAATGACCATTGTGCTTAATTTGGGGTTAGGTATGAATCCTGCTCTAGTTGGTTTGTTAGGGGCATTACCTCGTTTGGTTGATGCCTTTACTGATCCTCTTATGGGCTATATTTCTGACCACACAAGATCAAAGTGGGGCAGACGTAGACCCTATATATTTTGGGGCGCTATTGTCGCGGGTATTACTTTTGCTTTGTTGTGGCAATTACCCCGAGGACAGAGTGAAGAATTTTACTTTTGGTTCTTTTTAATTGGTTCGATAATTTTTTATTTAGCTTACACTATTTTTGCGACACCTTGGGTTGCATTAGGTTATGAATTAACACCTGATTATCATGAACGTACCAGCATCATGGCGGTTCAAAACTTTATGGGGCAATTTGCTTGGTTATTTGCACCTTGGTTTTTATTGTTTATGCAAAATGAGTCGCTCTTTAGCGATATGATCGAAGGTGCCAGTTGGTTGGCTGTGATCATTGGACTGTTTACTATTATTGTGGGTATTTTACCGGCAATATTTCTTACTGAACGTTTTACTCCCATCGCCAATTCAAAAGCTGATGTTGACTCAGCTGCACCACCAGTAAAGCCAAGAAGTTTAGCGAGTTCTGCTGCTGACTTTTTTAAAGGTTTTTTAATTACGCTTAAGTTTAAGCCATTTCTTAGTTTATGTGGTGCAACCTTTTTAGTCTTTAATGGTTTTATGATGGTTTCAGCGTTCCAAAGTTACGTGATTATTTATTACGTGTTTGGCGGTGACCAGTCACTAGGAGCTGAGTACGTAGGTTGGGCCGGTACCGTGTCATTTATTTCGACTTCTTGTGCCATTTTTATTGTCACTAAATTATCGAGTTGGCTGGGTAAACGAAATGCATTTTTCATTACCATCGCGATTTCTATCTTCGGTTATGCGCTGAAATGGATTTGTTTTACACCTGATAACCCTATGTTAGTTATTATTCCACCGATGTTCTTTTCTTTTGGTTTAGGTGGTTTATTCACATTGATGGGTTCAATGGTCGCTGATGTCTGTGATCTTGATGAATTAGAAACAGGTGAACGACGTGAAGGTATGTTTGGTTCAATTTACTGGTGGGTTGTTAAATTAGGCTTGGCTGCAGCAATGGCTGCTGGCGGATTCTTACTTCATGCCACGGGCTTTGATGTTGCATTAGGTGGAGCTCAAGCTGCGGACACTTTATTTTACATGCGTTTAGCCGATGTTCTTGTGCCAGTTCTTTGTTCAGTACTTGCCATTTGGATGGTCGCTACTTACCCGATTACTGAAAAAATGGCCCATGAAACACGCAATAAGCTTGAAGCACGTCGAGGTAAAATGGCTGCTGAAATTGCTGCTTCAGATGAAAATACTGAAGGTGCAACACCTGCGTAAAGGGCTTGTAAATTGTATACCCACATAGTTAACCCTGTGGGTATACAATGAGTTTTATTCTTGTGAGATTGTGCTGTTTCATTAAAAGTAAATACAGAATAAAAACAAATACTAATATAACTAAGTTATTATTTTAAAAGAAAAAAATTATAAAGCGTAGAGAGGTTGATAACAGAACCTTATCAATATACAAATGAACCCAACGACCACTTCATGCAAATGGCGACTAATTTATCGAGTTTGAACGGCCAAGCATTTGTCTTAGGAAGACGTATTCATCACACCTCTTTTGTTGATGGCGTACATGATGAAGATTCAGCCAATGGTGTTTTTTCAGAAATGGTGGGCAAATCAGGAACGCATTTTGTTAATCATAGTTGCGCAAGTTTCATGAACGTAATGTTAGAGCAGCTCCAGCACCTGTTGGCGAGGCATTAGATAAATGGGTATTTAAAATTGCTGATGCTGATGGTAATTCCGACGCCCAGCGTGGTGATGTTTTACAGCCATCGAATACGGGAAGTGTACAAAGTGAAGGTACGGTTGCTATTGAGTCGTGGACCGAGGTTAATGAATTACGCTCACCTAATTATAAATTTTCAACGGGCACGCCAGAAAAATTCTCAGCACGCATTGCACCTCAACTCGTTGGGCTAGGATTATTAGAAGCAATCCCTGAAGAGACTATTTTAGCGATGGCTGATGTTAATGATGAAGTTGCTCCCTTTGGTATTTCAGGCAAAGCGCAAAGCACTATAGACCCCGAAACCCAAGCTATTCGCCTTGGACGTTTTGGTTGGAAAGCAGCTACATCAAGCATAAAGCATCAAGTAGCCGCAGCATTTAATACCGATATGGGTGTGATGACCTCTGTGCTGCCATCTCCTGATTGTGGTTCAGCTCAGCGAGTAAGAGATGAATGTGGAAATGACCAACCTGAAATAAGCGACGAGCACCTAAACAATTTAGTGAAATATATCGCCTTGTTGGGTGTGCGGGCGCAACGTGGTCTTGATGATCCTCAAGTACAACAAGGGCAAGGTTTGTTCTCGAGTATTGGCTGCGTGGATTGTCATACCCAAACTTTACAAACCAGTATCTATCATCCGTTTAGTGAACTTAGAGATCAAACTATTCATCCTTATACCGACTTATTGCTAAATGATATGGGAGAAGGTCTTGCTGACAACTTAGGAGAAGGCAACGCTTCAGGGGCTGAATGGCGAACAACACCATTGTGGGGCATAGGCTTGTCAGCTTGCGTTACCGGCGGTGTAGAAAACCCCGTTGGCGGCCAAGGTAATGAAGTTTGTACGCCCCAGCATAGTTATTTACATGACGGGCGTGCGAGAACGATTGATGAAGCCATTCTTTGGCATGGTGGGGAATCAGAAGTTTCAAAAGTGAAGTATGAAACACTTTCTGATACTGACGAAGCCGCATTACTTGCCTTTTTGAAATCACTATAAACCAGCAGCGTATTAAATCGATTATCGATTGATTTAATACGTTCTTTTAAAAGAAAAGAGAATCATTATGAACCAATATTCAGTTTATCAGCGACATGTTAATTCAATGCTAAAAAATATCAGCTTTAAAAGTCGACTGCTTTTAATGAGTTTGCTGAGTTTGTTAATGACAACACCTACTATGGCAGGCTGGGAAGTTAGCTATATTGATACCTTTTCAGGTGACGGTGTTAATTGGCAAAATTGGACCGCTCAAATAGACGCTAATTTTAATAATGAAGTCCAATGTTATACCGATGACGACAGTTCCATTAATAAGAATTTTGATGTCTCTGATGGCACCCTAAAAATAATCGCGAGAAAGCAGCAAACTAATTGTGCGGGCTTAAATAACCAATCAAGAGATTGGACCTCAGGCCGCATTAACGGCAAAGATAAACGTGAGTTTCTCTATGGCAGAATAGAATCAAGAATTCGTTTTCATAACCTTGAAGGTGGTACTTGGCCGGCGTTTTGGATGTTAGAGAATCGTATCGCCGAAAGCCCACGCAAAAATGATGATGACTTTATTAACTGGCCCAACCCAGGTGCTGGCGAAATTGATGTGTGGGAATGGTTTGCCAATAGCCCTAGTACTTATATAACTAACTTTTTTAATACAGGTGGAGGCTCATGTGGTAATGAAGTGAGGTTCGCTTATCCAAATGGCGCTAATGATGTACTCGATTGGCATGATTACGCCATTGAATGGGATGAAAATAACATATCGTTTTATATGGACGATACCTTAGTCACTTCGCATAATGTCTCGAATTGCCCACAATATAAAGAACCGATGTTTGTTTTACTCAACGTTGCGATGGGTGGAAATTTAGGTGGCGCAATAGACCCAAGTCTAAGCAAAGTAACCATGGAAGTGGACTATTTAGCGCATTGCACCTCAACCAATCAAAATAATGCGACTCGTTGTAATGAAAGTACACCCGCTGTGTATGCCGATGATGATAATGACGGGATAGAAAATAATTTTGATAATTGTCCGGATACGCCATCTGGAGAAACGGTTAATGAAAATGGCTGTGTGGAAGATATTGTGAATATTTCTCCTGAAGTTTCTTTGTCAATGACACAAAATAATGTAGTTGTTTCATCGATTGATATTACAGGTGGTTTAGTTGAAATATCAGCCAATGCCACCGATGAAAATACCGACGATACCCTTTCTTATATTTGGCTTATATCCGGAAATATTCCATCACCTACTATTGACAGTGGCATGGTTAGTTTTGATCCATCTTCTATGACACAAGGAGGTACGTATCAAATCAACTTGACCGTTAATGATAGCGGTGATCCAATACTTTCAGTAAGCGACAGCATTGAGTTCACTGTTAATGTAAGTCAGATTGTTGCTAACGATGATCTAAGTACGAATAGCAGTGGAGGGGCATTTAGTTATATGATCCTGATATTGTTTATCTTATTAAGAACTCATCACGGGCATTCCAGGTTACGCTAAGGTTCTAAACTTATTATAGCGGACGTATTATTCATTTTTATGATTTCCCTTCGATACATCATAGACATATTTTTGGATGTCTTGGGGGGAGGCATATTATATTTTTTATAAATTGCTTATTTGCCAATGAAAATATATTTGAGCCAGCGACATTGAAAGGGTCTAAATATTCGGTGGAAAGTAAGATGAAAGTTCAAAAAGCAATGGTTTATTTATATGTTTTGAAAATAGGGCGAAATTGTTACTGAGAGAGTAATACGTTATTTATCCATCGTTTAGCACTTGATGTATCACTAAAGAATTTATTTTTCAATCCAGCCTTATTATACACGGCTTCAAATTGCATTTGAGTCGTTAACGCATATGCACTATGTATCATATTAATGGCAATAGCTTTCGCATTTCCTTGTCTTACTTTATATAAATGATATTTTAAACCTTCATGTGTTGTCAACGTTTCTCCTCTTAGTAGCACAACAATTCCGTAATTTTTATTTTTGAAGTTGTCCTGGACTGTTTGATGTAAATTTGTGTGGAGTATTTCGAAGAATTCTAAATTCCATGGACCTAATGCATCGATAATGATTATATTATTATCAACGGTAATTTTGCATCGACCATGAACTGGAAATTTTGGACTCAATTTAAATATACCTATCTGTGTAACGTTAACCATTAAAATATTAATAACTAATTGATTATATAAATTTTAGTCTAATAAATGAAAGTAGGTTATTAATTATTATTTTATTAGTTTGATTAAAAAAATCATTAGTTCTATTTTTCTTTTATAGATTAATAAGGCACTCCTAGTAAAATATATAGTTAAGCGTCTTTAAACCTACTTCCACTGCACACCATAATCAAAGAGCTTTTACATTATTATCATTAAACAGCGGCTATTTGGTAAAGCAGCCTACAAGAAGGAAATAGGTATAACTAGGGGTAACCAAGTCGTAAATAAAGGTAAAGTATCACCTGTAGCATGTAAACATCAGATTAAAGAACAAGATATAAACAGAAAAATGGCATACAGTAATGGCGCATTCGTTTTTTATGTGTAGCACAGTAAGTTGGGTAAAAGACACTAGGTGATCGATTAAAGTACTAAAATATGAAACATAAAAAAGTATCATTAACGACTAATAATTTAAAAACAGCATTTTAACAGGTAAGCAACAAGGTTTAACGTCTATTTTAACCGTAAGGTCTACGCAATTGAACTATTTTAATTGAGTGTGTAAATAAGTAAAAGCTAGGTAAAGAATCTGTTTTATGATGGCTGGTGATGTCGAACGTCAATTAACTATTGCTAATGTAACAATTTGCTAAAGGTTTTGTCCATTATGTAGCACCTTTAGCTTTTTGTTTAGGCAATAAAATACAAGGTTATTCTGCCGATTAATAATACAATAAATATAAATCCTATATTTAACACAAGTTCATTCTCAAGTAAATTTTTTGATATTTTCATAACACCTCTCCGCTTATTTAAATAAGTCTACTAAAATGAGATTAAAAAGGCCTACAATAAACAATGTAAACCCTTTTTATTATACTTACAACTCCGATGAAACTTAGTTGATGTAAACTTCACTAATGTAAACTTAGCTAAATCAAACTTAGCTAAGTTTGGTTTAGTACTATTTACTCATAACGACCCAAAGTAATATTATCAAAATAACTTACGGTATCTGAGGCTCTTCCATCAGTATTAAAGTCAGGGAAAACTACAACAGAATCAATATTAATAGTTTCAGGTGTACCAATACGACTCGAAAAGTCAAAAGTAAGCTCTTCCCATTCATTAATTTTAGTATTCGCTACTTTTATTTCTGGTTGTGCTGCAGCGCCAACAGAGAATTTTAGGGCAACGTCACTAATAACAGACTTATAAACCATGATTTTAACAATACTATTTGTTGCATCCATAGTAAATGGCGTCGTATTAGCGGCAGTTGTTTCAGTACCTGCCCATGGTTGACCTGCCATTCTGGCGGTAAACATAGCAACAGTTGCTGATTCATTTGCTGAAGACGAACCTGGGTTAGCAACAAATTCTAGTGCTGGATTATCTTCATTTTCAAAGACAGCCCAAACAAAATCACTACCTAAACCAGCCGCTTCAAAATCATAGGGTGTGCCTACAGCAATAAAGTTACCTTCAACAACTTCTTCAGCAGCAGGGGTAGTAAAATCATCAAAATAGAACGTCCAGTCTGCTGAATTATTTTCAGCATCGCCCATCACACCATTATCAAAAATGAGTGTTAGTCTGGATTCACTGTCACTTGTAGCGCCAGAAAAATCAAAATCTAATAACTCCCATCCTGTACCCGTATGATTTGCAGTTCTCTCTGCATTCATATCATCGAATTTAACTAATACTGGTACGGCGCGTGAAGCCCAAACTTTCATCGTAACGATGGTATTAGCAGGAATTGCTGCGGGTGTATCTAATGTCAATGTTGAACCACCCCAAGTCTGACCGGCAGATTTTGTCATTTGCCCAACTTGCCGGCTGGTATTAATGCCTGTCGCATCTGGATTAGCAATAACGACAGCTGCACCGCCATCAAAATCACCAAATGTATAAGTTTCAGGCGCAGCTTCAAAGTCAGTAATACTATCAGGAGTATCTATAACTTCCTCGTCTTCTGCAGCAGGTGTAGTGAAATCATCGAAATAGAATGTCCAATTAGCAGCATCACCTGCAGCATCGCCCATCACACCATTATCAAAAATGAGTGTCAGTCTACTTTCACTTGTGCTCATATCGCCAGTAAAGTCAAAGCTTAACTCTTCCCAACCTGAGCCCGAATGGTTAACCGTTCTCTCGGCATTCATATCGTCAAACTTAACTAACACCGGAACTGCTCGTGAAGCCCAAACTTTCATAGTAACCATGCTGTCAGCAGGAATTACAACGGGTGTTGCTAATGTTAATGTTGAACCGCCCCAAGTTTGACCAGCAGATTTTGTCATTTGTCCAACTTGCAGGCTGGTATTGATACCTGTTGCATCTGGATTAGCAATAACGACTGCTGCACCACCATCAAAATCACCAAATGTATAGGTTTCAGATGCATTTTCAAATGAGATGACATCAACCGTAATTTCTTCTACAGCGTCAGCAACAGTTATGGTAAATGTTTGCATAGTATCTTCAGTACCATCATTTACTGTCAAGGTTATCTCAGTAGCGGCAACATCACCTGACGCTGGCGTACCTGATAATATACCTGTGGTATCATCAAACATTAACCAAGAGAGCGCTCCAGGAATAGTGGCTGTCATCGTTAACGTGTCATCAGCGTCAGCATCGGTCGCCGTTAGGGTGTAAGAGTATACTTCACCAACAGTTGCAGCAATAACAGCTGTACTTGTAATGACAGCGGCATTATTGACTGGTGCAGGAACCGTTACCGAAATGGTAAATGATTGTGTAATATCGTCCGTGCCATCACTGACGGTTAAGGTAATTGCTGTATCACCTTCATCACTATCTTCGGGTGTACCCGATAAAATGCCTGTTGAGGTATCGAAAGACAACCATGTAGGTAAGTTGGCGGCTGTCATTGTTAAGGTATCACCATCAGCGTCGGCAGCAACTAACGAATAGCTATAAGCCGTACCTGATTCAACGGTTGTAACTGCTGTGCTAGTAATCGTTGGTGCGGAATTTACTATATCCTCTATAACTTCAATAACTTTATCGTTTGAACTTCCTCCACATGCAGACAACGCGATGCCTAAGCTTAGTACGATGATGCTTTTGTTGAATTTTTTGATATATTTTAGATTGTTCATTTCTATCCCCTATAAACTGGTCAATTGTTATTATTCATTTATTCGAAACGCTTCAAATCATCCTGTAATAAAAATCCACATATAAGTCGCTATACTTTGGTTTTATAAACAGTTCTAGACTTCTTAAGTGAAGAAACTTACCGGTTTAATTAAACGCACCAGTGTGTTCTTCCTATTTCATTTTTATAGTGTGTTTCTAGTTAGATTTAACTGAAACTAACCGTAGTAAGGCTAAAAATAAAATACATTAATAAGTGATACACACAATCAGGAAGCGGTGAGTTGTCCTATATTTAAAGTTCAAGTGGATTTTTATTCAACAATATCTTTTTTTGTGAATACTTTGGTTTAAAAGTGATGTTTTATTCATTTTTATTTGGTTTATTCTAAATTGCGTGCATATTTACTGACGAGGGTTAAAAATAAATAACGGCGATCTTTTAATTTTACTTTGCTTTTTTTTTAAAAAAATATAATGAATGGATTTACAAAATGTTTTTTTAATTGTTTTTAATCAATTAGTTAAATTTGAGGTGTGTTTGATTTTTAGTTGTAACAGTTGCACTGTAAATAAATTAAGAGAGACTCGTCATTTTTAGGTTTTACACCAATAATTGAATCATTGTATGTAGACGTTTTGGTGGTTTACCATGATACCGGTTTTTGTATGTAGGGTGGTTTTCCTTTGAAGATAAAGTAACCTATTTAACTAAAGGCCTTGTTAAAAAAAGCAATAAAATCCACCAAAAAAAGCCTGTACAACTTGTTTTGTCCATTTCAACTTTTCAATATCCCGCCTGACCGTATTTGAATGCTAATTAGTAAATCATTGTGCTAAAACATTATCAGTTAATAACATTATTTTATTACGATTATATTTATATTCGCGTGAATCTTTTATTTAAAAAGTAACGTATATACATCAAAACAATGATTATAAATATTTGATTTGGACATCTCTAGGGGAGAAAACATGAAAACTAAAAGCAGTGTTAAATTCAAAACACAAGGCTTGGCCGCAATAATAGGACTAACCGTTGCGTTAGGCCTCGCTGGTTGTGGTGGCGATCCAGCAACCGAAACTGATATAGACATTATTGATCCACAGCAACCTGTTTCCGATTGGGCAATGGTCTGGAACGACGAATTCGATGGAAGTGCAATAAACGACCAGAACTGGACACATGAAGTTAACTGTGACGGTGGTGGTAATCAAGAGAAACAATGTTACACCGAGAGTGCTGATAACTCTTACGTGCAAGACGGTATGTTAAGCATTGTTGCTTTACCTGCAGAAGATGGTGCTGCTTTACCTTATACGTCAGCACGTATGATTACCCGTTATAAAGCTGATTTTAAATACGGTCGTATGGAAATGCGAGCGAAAGCGCCTTCAGGGCAAGGCAGTTGGCCAGCATTTTGGATGATGCCAACGGATGAAGAATATGGTGAATGGCCCCGTTCGGGTGAAATCGATATATTCGAATCAGTTAACTTAGGTGCTGCTAGAGACGACGGAACAGCAGAAACACATATTTACGGAACACTTCATTACGGTAAAAGCTGGCCAGACAATTCTCAATCTGGAAAAGCATACATGCAAGAAAGTGGTGCCAACCCAGCTGATGATTTTCACACTTATGCAATAGAATGGCAAGAAGGTGAAATTCGTTGGTACATGGATGACCACTTATATGCAACACAGCGTCAATCAAAAGTTCGTTACAACTCTAAAGACCAAGCGGTAGGCTTGTCTCACAGAGGCTGGTTTACAGAATATTTTGACCAACTTACTGGCGATCTTACTTCTTATTGGAGTACAGCTCCTTACGACAAAGAATTTTATTTAGTGCTTAACTTCGCCGTTGGTGGTTCTTGGCCTGAAAATGTTAATGAGCTAGGTGTTGATGCGACGGCTTTTGGTGCAGACAATAAATTTGAAATTGATTATGTACGTGTTTATCAATGTCAGCAAGATGTAGCTACAGGTAAGGGTTGTGAAACCGTAAGACCAGGCTACGATAGTTTTGACGATGCGCTTGTTGAAGGTAAAGCACCTGTTCCTTTACCACCTAGTGATGGTGTTGCGAAAAATCTTCCTATATTCGATGGTACGTTAGATGCTAACTGGACCGCTTGGGATTGTTGTGGTGGCACTACACCAATAATTATTACCGATGCAGATAAAGGTGATGTAGTTCAATATAATATCAATGATAATAACGGTACAGTGTTAGGTTTTTCAACACGCGGTGGTCATTTTCCTGATGATTTTACTGGTGAGTCAGCGCCATTTGATGCCTCTCCTCTCTTAGACCTTAACGGTACATTATCTTTTGATATGAAAATTGTTGCTGTTCCTCCTGCGGCTAGTGCATGGATACTTAAAGTAGAAGCAGGCGACGGTGGCCCTAACACAGGTGATGTAAATTTATCTACTAGTATTGAAGGTGTTGAACCTGTCGCGGGTGAATGGCAAACTTATACGTTCAAACTATCGGATTTAGAAGCGGCAGGCCTAGATCTAAGTGCGATTGATGTTGTGATGGTTTTTCCAGCATGGACTACAGGTGAAGGTGCAGAATATTTAATTACAAATATGGCGATTGAAGGCGATGTAGGTGGTTCTCCTGAATTAGTCGTATTTACTGATAATGAAAATCCAAGTTGGCCTATGTGGGATTGTTGTGGTGGTTCTACTCCAACAGTTGAATTAGACGATGATGCACACGGTAATGTCGCTGAATTTTCAGTGGGTGGAGAACCAACAGTAATGGGCTTTATTTCTAGAGCACCTAATACTGATACCCCTGCTCCATTTGATGCATCACCTATTTTATCAAATGGCGTTATTCAATTTGATGTGAAAGTAACAGCAATGCCTGGCGACGCTGCCTGGATGTTTAAAGTTGAAGCAAACAACAATACGAGCGCGGCAGAACTTCCTTTAACCGATAGTATTGAAGGTGTTGCGCCTGTTTTAGACCAATGGCAAACATACACATTTAACTTATCTGATTTAGCGGATGCTGGTTTAGATGTCAGTGCTATTGACGTCTTAATGATTTTCCCTGCATGGGGAGCTGGCGATGGTGCAATTTATCGTGTAGACAACGTTAAAGTTTATGATCCAAATGCGTCGAGTGGTTTTTCTGGCCACGTATTGTTTGATGATAAAGCAAAAGACCAATGGAGTATCTGGGATTGTTGTGGTGGCTCTACACCAACGATAGAAAATGATGATACTGAACATGGTTTAACCGCCGAATTTGTTATTGGTGCAGAACCTACAGTAATGGGATTATTAGCCGATGATGATGTGTATTTAGATGCCTCTAATTTGTTAGCAAATGGTGTTGTTCAATTTGAAATGAAAATCATTAGTGCACCTAATGATGCAAGTGCACCTTGGTTATTTAAGATTGAAGCGGGCGATGCGACTTCTGCTGTTGAATTGAATCTATCTGATAGTCAAGAAAGCGCAGAACCGGTAACAGGACAATGGCAGACTTACACTTATTCAATACAGGCATTGGTTGATGCCGGTTTAGATATTAGTGCTATCGATGTCTTAATGGTTTTCCCTGCTTGGGGAGCCGGTGAAGGTGCCGTTTATCGTCTTGATAATGTCATGATTTATGATCCTAGCAGTGTGCCTGAGCCTCTAGGCTTAAATATTTATGACAACGCCCAACATGAAATGTGGAGTATTTGGGATTGTTGTGGTGGTTCAACACCAACTGAAGAAGAAGACGACGCTAGTCATAATATGGTTGCAGAGTTTGTTATTGGTTCAGAGCCTACGGTAATGGGATTCTTGGCAAATGATGATGTTTATTATGACGCTAGTTCATTGTTTCAAACTGGCGTGGTGACGTTCGAGATGAAAATAGTTACTGCCCCTAATGATAGCAGTGCCCAATGGATGTTTAAGATAGAGTCGGGTGACGCCACTTCTGCGGCCGAATTAACATTATCGAGCAGTCAAGAAGGGGTGGAACCAGTGGTTGGTCAATGGCAAACCTATACCTTTTCATTGCTCGATTTGTCTGATGCGGGCTTAGATGTTAGCGCAATCGATGTATTAATGGTTTTCCCTGCTTGGGGAACGGGTGAGGGTGCGGTTTATCGTGTTGATAATGTAGCGATAACTGTTCCGTAAACACGTTATTAAGAAAAGTCGTGTGGCTTGAAAAAGCCACCGCCATTAAAACTAATTTTAAGAAAGTAGGATAACCATGAAACATTCAATTTTTAATAAAAAACGCTTAGCCGTTTGTATCTCCGCCATCTTAGCGACGGGATTGAGTAGTCAGCTTTACGCAGAAGAAACCGAAGAAGCAAAAAGCACTGAAAAAGAAGCAGCAATAGAAGTTATAGAAGTTAAAGGTATTCGCGGAAGTTTAGTTCGCTCAATGGCTATTAAACGTGATATGTCTGGAGTTGTTGATGCAATTTCTTCAGAAGAAATGGGCAAGTTTCCAGACACCAATTTAGCTGAATCACTACAACGTATTACCGGTGTTTCTGTTAGCCGATCAAACGGTGAAGGGAGTCAAATTACGGTACGTGGTTTTGGACCAAACTTTAACTTAGTAACTTTAAATGGTCGTCAAATGGCGGGTACAGGTTTTACTCGTTCATTTAACTTTGAAAATCTGTCATCTGAGGGGGTAAGTTCTTTAGAAATTATGAAAACAGCTCGTGCAGAAGCTCCAACAGGTGGACTGGGTGCAACGGTAAATATTGTTACTGCAAAGCCATTACAAAATCCAGGTCAAAAATTCTCATTTATGGCAAAAGGGATCCACGACACATCAGTTGAAGAAGGTGATGATGTCACACCAGAAATTGCAGGTATTTACAGTAATACTTTTGATGATGATCGATTTGGGATATCGGCAAATTTTTCTTATCATCGCAGAGATTTTCAGCGACAAGCCGCGAATGTACGTTCTTGGTTAGTTAACCCAAGCCTAACAGTCGACCCTGAAAATATCATTGACAACCGCCCTATGGATGCGGAAGGCAATGCTGCAAAACAGTTTTTTGACCCTACATTGGGAGAAAATGGTGAATACGTATCAGCCACCTTTTTCCCACAAGAAGTCAGTTTTAGCAGGGACGATGTACAACGTGAACGTTCTAATGCGCAGGTGACGTTGCAATTTGCTCCTAATGAAGATTTAATTTTTACGCTTGACCATACCGTATCTAATGCTGTTACAGGTAACAATTCCCTTTCTTGGGGTATTTGGAATGGCTCGTTTGGTGGTAATGCTAATGCATACGAACTCGATGAGAATGGTACGGCCATTTATTACAACTCAGCAGGCGATGATGCTTCATTTACCTCATTCCGTGAGACGAGTGAAGTTGATGCAAAAGCAACTGGACTTAACATTGAATGGTATGCCACTGATGATTTAAGTTTTACTTTTGATGCTCATACGTCAAAAACTACAACGGATAATGGTAAAGACACCGGACTTAATGCTAATGCAAGAATTATTCTAGGATCCGCTGATCTTCTCAGTAAAGAATATTCTTTTCGAGAAGGTGATGTACCCGGTTTTAATGTTAACTGGAACAATGGCTCTCAAGAAATTAATCCAAACCAAATTGGCTCTAACTTCAGTATTTTTAGTAGAACACCTGGAGAATCGGAAGTATCACAGGTCAAATTAGATGGACAATTAATAACAGACACTAATTATGGCCTAGAGGCGGTTAAATTTGGTGCAGCTTACACCAAACAGTCATTAACCGGTTGGGGAGGTTCTAACAATGCAAATGCACCAGGGTTTAATAATGGTACCTTTGCAGAAATATTCCCTGATAGTATGTTTGAAAGAGTCGATCTTAGTGACTTTCTAGACGAGTTTTCTTTCGGTTCTAATGGTGTTGCACCAGGTTATGCTTATACCTTTAACCTTGATGAAGCCTTTGCTAGGCAAAGTGCTTATCTGACTGAAGATGTGGTTGGAAGTGACGTATACCAAATCGGCAGCTTTGATGGTTTCCCCACCAACAACGTTGAAGAAGAAACAATCAGTTTATATGTTTCAACAGCGTGGAATTTTGCCGTTAGTGATTATGACGTGCAAGTTAACCTTGGCGTTCGTTATGAAGAAACTGACATTGTGAGCCCCGCGAAAAGTCGAGTTGCTGAACAAGTATATTGGGCGGGTGGTTCTGAGTGGATAACTCAATTTGCCGGTGGTGGTGAACTTGTTGAAGTTGATTTTGAAGGTCAATATGATCTACTGCTTCCTATGCTTGATATAAAAGTTGATCTTAGTGATGATTTAGTAACCAGATTATCTTGGGGACAAACCATTACCCGACCTACCTTGGGCAATATGCTTGGTAACCTCAGCTTAACATCGTCACCAAAACTTAATTCAAGAAGCGGTAGCCGCGGTAATCCAAACTTAAAACCATTTAAATCGACTAACATAGATCTTACGATGGAATATTACTATGACGAAGCAAGTTACGCCGCCATAGGCCTATTTTGGAAAGACGTCGATAACTGGATAGACAATGCTGAAGTTAAAACAACCTTTGATGGATTGCATGATGTTTACTTAGGTCAGCGTTGGAATGATGCTATATCAGCGTTAGCTGGACGTGGAGAACAAGCTACCGATTCAGCAATATACAATGAAATTGTTGCGAATGGTGTAGGTATTGGTGAGAACAATCGAATATTACCTGATCCCGCAACGGACCCATTAATTGAATGGACCATTAGTTCACCAGAAAATGTAGGAGCACGTAAGGTCAACGGTATCGAGATTTCTATTCAACATTTGTTTGGTGCATCGGGCTTTGGCGCGGGTTTTAATGCTACTTTTGTTGACGGTGATGTTGAATACGATAACTACCAGTTGGCATCTCAAGCCGTACTCTCTGGTTTGAGTGATTCTGCTAACTTACAAGGGTTTTACGAGAAAGATGGTTTATCGGTTAAAATAACAGGTGCATGGCGTGATCAGTATTTACTTGGTCAAGGTTTACCTGATGCTCAGGGTGCTCCACCACAATATGCAGAAGAGTACCTTCAATGGGATTTAAGTGTTAACTACGAAATAAATGACAGTATGACCGTATTTTTTGAAGGTGTTAACTTAACCAATGAAACTGAACGTACCTTTAGTCGTTTTGAAAGCCAATTCTTGAGTGCTGCTCAGTACGGCCCAAGATATACCCTTGGTTTTAGATACGCTATGGGTGATTAATAGGCAAGTAAGTTAAGGGGATTCATTTAAACTAAGACACTTTCTAAACCTTTATTAATAAAGGCTATCATTGTATGAAGCGTAATTTTTATCCGCTCTTTAATACAGTTTTAGATATCCTGAAGGAGTGTCTTAGCGCTTTGAAGTAACCACTACTGCAGAGAACGTAATTTATAGGCCTATATTGTTTTTACGATATAGGCCTATTTTTTTAAGAGATAAGAGAATTTATTGCTTAATAAATTAAGATATAAGCGTATTTATTTAAAAAATAATAAAAAGAGAGATTTTATGTTAACAGTTCGCGAAAAAATAGCGTATGGCTTAGGTGATACTGCCAGTAATATTATTTTCCAAACGGTAATGATGTTTCTTCTGATTTTCTATACTGATGTTGTTGGCATTTCGCCTGCAGTTGTAGGCACAATGTTTTTAGTGGTTCGTTTATTTGACGCAATAACCGATCCACTTATGGGCGCACTTGCCGATCGTACTAAAACACGTTTTGGTCAATTCAGGCCTTATTTACTCTGGCTTGCTGTGCCTTTCGGAATTATCTCAATCATGGCATTCACTACGCCAGATTTTACGGGTAATGGTAAAGTGATTTATGCCTTTGCTACCTATACCTTACTGATGATGGCCTATACCGCGATCAATATTCCTTATTCTGCATTAGGTGGTGTATTAACGGCTCAACCTTCTGAGCGAGTATCAGTGCAGACTTATCGTTTTGTTTTAGGCATGTTAGGCGGATTAATTGTCGCTGCTGGTACTTTGCCTTTAGTTGAGTACTTTGGCAGTGGAGATAAAGCCAAAGGGTATCAGTTAACCATGGTCGCGATGAGCCTGCTAGGTGTTGTGATGTTTCTCTTATGTTTTAGCGGTACAAAAGAGCGTGTATCGGTACCTGAAGGACAGAAAACATCGTTTTTTGAAGATATAAAGTCACTTTGGCAAAATGATCAGTGGAGAATTCTGTGCCTTGCAGGTTTGTTTTTACTGACAGGGCAAGTATTAAGAGCAACATTAGCCATATACTACGTTAAATATGTACTTGACCTTGAAGATCAAATTACCTTATTTATGACACTTGGTATGATCGGTAGTATTTTAGGTTGTGCATGTGCGCAATCTCTCGCTAAAAAAGTTTGTAAAATTAAGGCATACATCAGCTTACAACTTATTGCAGCCTTTATCTGTGTTATCAGCTACTTTGTGCCTAAAGACCAAGTCGCTACAGCTTTTGCTTTGTTTTTCTTATGGAGCTTCTTTTTACAAATGGCCACACCATTATTATGGGCTAAAATGGCAGACACGATTGATTATGGCCATTGGAAAACGGGCGTTCGAATTACGGGGATGGTTTATTCTGCAGTGGTATTTTTTATTAAATTAGGTGTTGCCTTTGGTGGTGCTTTTGCGGGTTGGTTACTTGCTTATTATGGCTATCAAGCAGACGTTGAACAAACAGAAACAGCTAAAGAAGGTATCTTGATATCATTTACTGTCTATCCCGCTTTAGGCTCAATACTGGTTGCTTGGGTTATGCGTAAATATGTGCTAAACAAAGAAAAAGTAGACCAAATACATACAGAGTTAAACAATACAGTCGTACGGTAACTACAATAAGTAGTTAGGCGATTTTTTATGCGTTAAATACTTGACGCATATAACATTATCTAATGAGATGAATAATGAATAGATTTACATTATTGAATAGCATTAAAACAATGGCATTTTCAATGCTATTGATTAATATTTTTTTTATATCAGGTTGTGGTGGAAGTTCAGATCCTGAAATGAATATCATTCCAATAGCTGAACCTGTTGTAGAGAATACAAATTTAAATCAGTTTTCGTTTTTAAAAGCGCATAATCCTACCCTTAGTAGTGATGTTTATTTAGATATTACGAATAATTCTGTCACCGGTAGAATTACCGTCAATATCGATGTCGATAATCTTATTGCTACATATAACCATAACGGTGCTGAGGTTAGCGTTAGTGAGGTGATCCAAAGTAATAGTTCATCGGTTAATGATTTTACAGATATTGTTACTTATACCGTTAAAACGTCAGATGGCTCTGAGGACCATTATAAAGTAGATCTGACTAAATTTACGGGCCTACCCATTGTTTATCTTACTCCAGATAACAATGCAGTAATTGACTCCAAAGATGACTATGTTAAAGGTGATGTCTCATTAGATGGAGGAAGGTTCACTAATAGCTTGCAACAGACTTCTATGAAGATTAGAGGTCGTGGTAACTCAACGTGGTATACGCATCCTAAAAAACCGTTTCAAATGAAATTTGATGATAAAACAGAATTTTTAGGTATGCCTGCGGATAAAAAGTGGCTGTTTCTTGCTGAGTATTCTGACAAAACTATGCTCAGGAATAAAATCGCATTTGAGATGGGGTATATAAGTAATCTTGACTGGACGCCGCAAAGTGCTTTCGCTGAAGTTTATATCAGTGGTGAATATAACGGTACTTACAATATAACGCAAAAGGTAGAGGAGTCAGATAACCGCGCAGTTTTAGGTGATACCGGGTATTTACTCGAAATAGATCAACTTGAGAGGGTGGACGACGACGATATATATTTTTACACTGATAAATTTCTAATTAATGTTAAAGAACCCTCTATAGATCTAGCCAGCAGTGAATACGTTTATATAAAAGACCTGATTAATGAATTTGAAACTGCTCTATATAGTAGCCAGTTTAAAGATCTAACATTAGGTTATGCGAAATACATTGATGTTGATAGTTTTATTGATTGGTACTTAATCAGTGAAATAACCAAAAATGTCGACTCACAATCTTTCTCAAGTATTTATTTGAATGTTATGCCTGGTGAAAAAATAAAAATGGGACCTCTGTGGGATTTTGATTTATCTTTTGGCAATGTAGACTATGCCGATAGTCAATATGCTGCAGGCTTTTGGATCCTTTATCACCCTTGGTTCTCAAGACTCTTTGAAGATGCTAATTTTGTGAATAAAGTGAACGAACGATTTAAATACTTTAGAAGTAATCAACAATATATTTTAGATAAAATTGATCAACAGGCTGAAGCGCTGAAGTGGGCGCAGCAAGAGAATGACGATAAGTGGCAAACCATAGGATATTACGTGTGGCCAAACTCAGTTGTACTTCCTTCTTATGAAGAAGAAGTTACGCACTTAAAGACCTGGTATACAAAACGAATGAACTGGTTAGAAAGTGCTTTAGAAAGTTTAAAGTAATATGTTTTGTTAAGTTTTAAACCGGATATCTAGCTCGTCATTTTTGTGATTGATTTACAATGAAATTAAGATCTAGGTTTGCTTGTCGTTTTTAACTTACATGAATAGACGTGATTGCGGCGTGTTAATACACGCCGTATATATTCTAGATAAATAGCTATTTCATAATGTGTATTGTCACTTCATGACTTTCTTAGGGGTTCGGTCTACATTAAAGAGTCCCCAATGTTTTTCAGCGCCTTCTAAATTTGTGGGGTCTCCCTTCCAAGGTTCATCAAAGGCTTCAAAAAAGAAAAAGGTCGTGTTACTTTTTTCGGACCATTGCATAATTTCATCATAATAACGTTTCTGATTCGCTTCATTGGCTTGTTCAGCAAATTCTTTACCTGTAGTCGCCCATCCACCTTCCAAAATTACGATTGACTTATTTGGTAGAGCCTTATGTACATTTTCAATATTTTCAATCGTATAAGCGAGTGCTTCATCAATGGTCTTGTTTTCCCAGGCAGGGTATGTGTGCACACCAATAAAGTCTACTTCAGCTGCGAGCGCTGCACCATCTTTGATCCACCATTCGTAATTGTCAGCAACAGTGACTGGTTGACTAATACTTTGTTTAACTTCGCGAACATAATTAATAACGTTGTTTATCGATACCATGTGGTCATTCCAATCAACCAAAGCTTCGTTGCCCACATTAACAGCAATAACTATATTAGGATATTTTTCTGCTAGCCGTATACCACGCTGAACCTCCAACATGTTTTTGATTTTATTATCAAAAAGTTTTTGTACGGGAATCGGAAGATCTAACCAAGCACATCCTTTATGATTGCTTATTTCAGCGTCTAACCAAATACCCTGTAATACATTTATTGGTAAATTATGTTGCTTAATTAACTTTAATGTCGTTGCAGAGTTTTCACCAGCGTCATATAAGCGGATCAGGTCTAAGTTATGGCTGAGTAAAATTTTCAAGTCTTCTAATATTTCTGCGTCACTTGGATTTATAGCGCCATTACCGCGATCAGGGTGTTGTCCTGCGCGAAAACCAGAGTAGGCAACCGCCATTGTTTCACCGTGTAGTAGACTCTCAGTAGATTGTGTAAACGTTTCCTTTGCTTGAACTGGCGATAATAGAAGTAATGTAATTAGCGGTATTGTAAGGCGAGAAAAGAATGTAAATAACGTTCGAATATTGCATATTATTGGTATTGATTTTTGAATAGTAGATATGTTGGATGTGGTCATATAAAACTCTATTGATTAAGAAATAAATGTTTAAACTTTGTTGTTTGTAAAAATAGTTATCTATAGAAAATAAATGACATGAGCTGAAAATAAATACAACAAATAAAAGTTAAGGTGGGCTTGTGAAGAGGTGAAGCGTATTTTAAGTCAATACGCTGTTTACACCTAAATCGGTAGTAAGCGTTCTCTATAGCTGTAAAACCATATGCATAAGTTTCTTTATCAAGTCATATTTACTGACGTGGCTTGAGTATAAGTGTCGTTTTTATCGCAAGGCTAGTCCATCTTACCTCGTTTTGATTGCGATACATTCCAGTTCCCTTATTGTTGCTTTTAATATTGCTAATAAATAATTGTAAGCAAATGAGCTGCTGTAATTCGTTTGGAGCTTCTATCGCATGAAGAATAAATATAGTAACAATAGGTCACTGTTGATCTTAGTATTAATATTGATACCAGCATTAATTATCGGTCGACAGTTAATCAACGACGAAGAAATTAATCAGCCGCATGGTACTAAATTATCTATTGCTGATAATAACGCTACTAATAAAATTGGCTATTTCCAACATAATACCAATGTAGTTTGGGCAGTTAATGTCGGTGGTACAAAGTATGTAGGTGTTGATGGCATAACTTATGAAGCTGATTCATCGTTACCCTCTTTAATTGGGGGCGACATTGGCAATATTGAAACAATAAAAGGCTCTCAAGACAGCTTTATCTACCAATCTTTTCGCAGCGGTGACTTATCTATTAAACAGCCGATGGAAAATGGTTTGTACGATATCATTTTTAAATTTGCAGAGCCTGAAGATAATGACATGGGAGCAAGAGTCTTCAATATTTTCGCCGAACAAAATCTGGTTATTAGTGATTTAAATGTACGACTTGCTCGAGATGGGAAGCATATATCTGCTTTAGCTCGAGCTGTTTATGATGTCGAAATTGTGGATGGACAGTTAGATATAGACTTTAAAACCATCGCAGGCCAGCCAATCCTAAATGCATTGATTGTGCGTAAAAAGAATGTAATGTCCGACCAATGGAAATTGGTATGGAATGATGAGTTTGATTATGAAGGCCAACCAGATCCAAATAAATGGACTTATGATATTTGGCCTGCTCGCAAGGTAAACAGTGAAGATCAAACCTACACAGACAGTCTTAAGAACGTTCATGTAACAAACGGTAATCTCGTGATTACTGCTCATAAAGAAACACTGAATGATGCCGAATATACTTCTGGCCGAATTCATTCTCAAGGAAAAGGCGACTTCCTTTATGGGCGTGTGGACGTTAGAGCTAAGTTACCTGCAGGCCAAGGAACTTGGTCAGCTATCTGGATGTTACCCAGTACCCCATTTAAATATTCAACAACGTGTAAAGAAAATGAAGATTGGCAAGGCAGTGCTACGTGTGACGCTTGGCCAAATTCAGGTGAAATAGACATTATGGAGCACGTCGGTTACGACATGCAAACCATTCATGGCACCGTTCATAACAAAGCTTATTATTGGCAGAACTGGGAACAACGAAAAGGTAGTATCGAAGGTCAAAATGTTGAAGACGCTTTTCACGTTTATTCGGTCGAGTGGACGCCTGAAAATATCACCGTTTTCTTTGATAACACTCCTTATTTCTTTTATACCAATGAGTCTACTGGTTGGCGTGCTTGGCCTTATGACCATCCTTACCACATTATTTTAAATCTCGCTATTGGTGGTATGTGGGGAAGATCTGGCGGGCCAATCGACAACAGTATTTTTCCCGTATCAATGGAAGTTGACTACGTAAGAATATTTAAACCATTAACACAGTAAATTTTTAATATGGATGAGTGTAGCCATTCAGCCACGTAAATTTATTCAATTATTAGATCAGATAAAAGTACCTTTAGTTTAGGTAGGAATTAAAAATGAAAATATGTAATACAAAGCACAATCAAGTAACGGGCGAATTTGTCACCATGAGTGATGAACGATATTATGCCATTAATAACGTTAACAAAATGGCGCCCTTTTTTGTCAGCGTTATTTCTAATAGTGACCATTGGTTATTTGTTTCGTCTACTGGCGGCTTAACTGCTGGGCGTGTATCCCCCGAAACGCCTTTGTTTCCTTATATCACCGTAGATAAAATTCATGAGAGTGAACTTAACACAGGTTGTAAAACCCTTTTGCGTGTCGACACTGGCAGTGAAAAGGTTGATTGGGAACCCTTTAATCGTGAACATGAACTTCGTTTTGATATCACTCGAAACTTATACAAGAACGTTCTAGGTAATAAATTGTGTTTTGAAGAAATTCATAATGATTTGCAATTAGCTTACCGTTATACCTGGGCGACCAGTGATACTTATGGTTTTGTTCGAAAATGTGAGTTAGAAAGTTTATCTGACCAACCATTAAGTGTAGAAATAATTGATGGTTTTCAAAATATTTTACCTGCGGGCACACCTCGCTTTACTCAAACGAATTCGAGTAATTTAGTGGATGCTTATAAGTGGACCGAGCTAGACGAAAGTTCAGGCCTTGCCTTCTTTACCTTATTTTCAGGTATTACTGATAGAGCAGAGCCGTGTGAATCATTAAAAGCTAATACGGTATATTGTCTTGGTTTAGATAAAACGAATATCTTACTGTCATCTGAGCAATTAGATGCTTTTCGACGTGGTGAATCTGTTGAACAAGAGTTAACCAAACGTGGTATTCGTGGTGCATTTTTAGTCAATACGACGATAGAGCTCGCACCTCATACCAATAAAGAATGGCAATTTGTTGCAAATATAGAACAGAGCCAAAGTCAGTCTGTCGTCTTACGTCGTGAACTAAGAGATACCGACAAGCTTGATAAAAACATACAGAGCTCTATTGCCCAAGGTTCTGACGAATTAGCCCGTATTATGGCTTCTGTTGATGGATTTCAATTAACAGGTGAAGAAAACGTTTCTGAGCATCATTATGCTAATGTTTTATTTAATGCTTTGCGCGGCGGCATTTTTGATGACCAGTATATGATCTCGCTACATGATTTTTCTACAACCATTGATTTATTCAATCATGAAGTTTATCAACGTAATCAAGCATTCTTAGAGAGCTTACCTGAAAATATTAATTTCACTGATTTACTCGAAAAAATTAAAGCAACAGGCGACAGTCAACTTGAAAGGTTAAGTTCTGAATACTTACCTATTTCATTTGGTCGCCGCCATGGTGATCCGAGTCGTCCATGGAACCAATTTGTGATTAAATTAGTCGATGAAAACAACAATCGTTTATTAACTTACCAAGGAAACTGGCGAGATATCTTCCAAAACTGGGAGGCGTTAACTTATAGCTATCCAGAATTTATCGAAAGCGTTGTCGCTAAATTTGTAAATGCTTCGACGATGGACGGTTACAACCCATACAGAATTACCAAAGAAGGTATTGATTGGGAAGTGGAAGAACCTGATGATCCATGGAGCTATATTGGCTACTGGGGTGATCATCAGATTATCTATTTGCAAAAGATGCTTGAACTGTCGAACCAATTTCATCCAGACAAATTGAGTGAAATGTTACGTAAAACAATTTTCAGTTATGCCAATGTTCCTTATCGTATAAAGTCGTTTGACGCCTTAGTTAAAGACGCTAAAAGCACCGTGACTTATGATGAAGCACTATCGCTTAGCATTGAAAAACGTGTCGAAAAATTAGGCGCTGATGGCAAATTGGTTCTTGACGCTAATGGCGATGTTTATCAAGTTAATTTGTTTGAAAAGTTATTAGTTCCTTTGTTATCTAAACTAGGTAACTTAGTGATTGATGGTGGAATTTGGTTAAATACCCAAAGACCTGAGTGGAATGATGCAAACAATGCCTTAGTTGGGCAAGGTTTATCCATGGTTACATTATGTTACCTGCGTCGTTACATTTGTTTCTTTCAAGAATTACTTATAAATGAAAGCCAAGATGTTGAGCTTTCTGTTGAAGTAAATCAATGGTTAATTGAAACGTCAATCGCACTGAGCAACTTAGCATCGAAGTTAACATCTGAACCTGTTAGCCCAGAAGTACGCTTTGAAAGTATTGCTGAGCTCGGTTTAGCTGCAAGTACTTATCGTGAAACCATTTATAAGCAAGAAGGTTTTAGTGGTCAATCATCACAAAAAATCAGTCAAATTTCTTCAATGTTAAATGATGCTCTAAAAGCCATTGAACATACAATTGAAACGAATGAACGCGCTGATGGATTATATAATGCTTATAACTTACTGACCTTAGAAAATGATACGTCAACGATTCAAGATTTGTATCCAATGCTTGAAGGTCAGGTTGCTATTTTAAGCTCTGGGGCACTTAAACCTCAACAAATTGTTTCTGTCGTCGAAGCACTTTTTGCGAGTGATGTTTATCGTGCAGATCAAAAAACCTTTATGCTTTATCCCGATAGAAAATTACCCAGCTTTTTAGAAAAAAACTGTGTATCTGCTGCACACGTTGAAAGCAACGCTTCTTTACAGTTAATGCTTGAGCGGGGTGACGAACGTATTATTTTACAAGACCTAGACGGTGAGTATCGTTTTAACCCAGACATAACCAATAGCAATGTTTTACAAGATCAGTTAACTGAACTTAGTGAAAAATACCCACGTGCATTGACTGATGATAAAGAAGCGATTTTCGACCTTTATGAGTTAACTTTTAATCATCAAGCTTTTACTGGACGTTCTGGTGGCATGTTTGGTTTTGAAGGTTTAGGCAGTATCTATTGGCACATGGTGTCTAAGTTGATGTTAGCCGTTGAAGAAAACTTTTTTACTTGCGTAGAGCACGGTGAAAGTGAAGCCTTAACGACGCAAATTGCCAGTTTATATTATCGCGTTCGTGATGGTATCGGATTTAATAAAACGCCTTTAGAATATGGTGCTTTTCCGATGGACCCATACTCACACACCCCTAAACATTCGGGTGCGCAACAACCTGGTATGACCGGACAAGTAAAAGAAGAAATCCTGACGCGTTTTGGCGAGTTAGGCCTTCGAATTAAAGAGGGTCAGGTTTCTTTTATTCCTAGCCTATTGCAATCATGTGAATTTATTAAAGAAGCAAAACTGTTCCGTTACCTTGATGTTAACGAGCAGTGGAAAGAAATTGATGTACCAGCAATGGGACTCGCTTTTACTTGGTGTCAGGTGCCTATTGTTTACCAGCTTAATGATGACGTTGAATCTTCATTAACAGTGACTTATAGCGATGCCAAGCAACAATCGTATTCACAATTAGGTTTATCTGCAGAAGATAGTTCTGAAATATTCCTGAGAAGTGGTCAAATTCAGCAAATAACACTCACGATATCAACGGATCATTTATTTCATTAATGACGATTTGAAATAGTAAATAGGTTGGTCAAGTAATGAAGGTGCGATAACGCGTGCCTTCAATAACATATTAACGCACAACGAAAATTTTCGGAGACGAACATGTCGAGTAAATATAACAAACATATGTCTTTGGCTGGAATGAATGTTGGTCATTCTTCTCGCAAAGCATTACAAAACGGCGTTACTAACGTTCTTGATAATAAGATACATGGTATTTCCTTCAGTCCTTATACAGAAGGGCAAGGGCCAGGAACTATTATTACAGAAGATCAAATAAAAGAACGTATGGCTGTTATTTCGAAAAACATTAAATGGATACGTTCTTTTTCTTGTACTGACGGCAATGAAAATATTCCAAAAATTGCAAAACAACAAGGTTTAAAAACCTTAGTGGGTGCTTGGTTAGATGACGATTTAGAAAACAACGAGAAAGAAATTAATAACCTCATTGAAGTGGCTAAACAAGGTTATGCAGACATTGTTGCTGTTGGTAATGAAGTGTTACTGCGTGAAGATTTAACTGAAACACAATTAATCGACTACATTAATCGTGTTAAAGCCGCTTTACCCGGTATCGAAGTCGGTTATGTCGATGCTTATTATGAATTTGAGGTACATCCTAATGTGACCGATGCTTGCGATTTGATTTTAGCTAACTGTTACCCATTCTGGGAAGGTTGTGCGCTTGAGTATTCAATCCTTTACATGAAAGACATGTATCAGCGCGCAATTAAAGCAGGTAATGGTAAAAGAGTTATTATTACCGAAACAGGTTGGCCAAATGAAGGCCCAGAAGAGTGGGGTGCTGTGCCATCTTATGAAAATGCCATAAAGTACTTTTTGGGTACCTATCAATGGGCAGAAGAAGACGATATAGAGGTGTTCTATTTTTCATCCTTTGATGAGGTTTGGAAAGTTGAAGATGAAGGAGGTGTTGGCGCGCATTGGGGTCTTTGGGACAAAAGTGGAAATTTGAAATATGTTTAATAAAAACAGTGATAAAGTAGCAACAATTGGTACGATGAATTTGGTTCATGCAAATGCTATTTGTTATTCGGGTTATCGTGAAGGGCAAAATCCAAGAGAAGGACTTTACCCAAGTTATGATGAAGTAAAAGAAGACCTCCTTATTCTGAAGGAAAACTGGAGCTTCCTACGAATTTACGATTGCGGACCACATGCTGAGCTTGTTTTAGATGTTATCAACACTGAGAAATTACATTTCAAAGTAATGTTGGGTGTTGATATAGCAGCAGAAATGAGTAACCCAAATTGTCCTTGGGGAGCAGACTTTACTGAAGAAACTATTAATGCCAATAGACAGAAAAATTGTGATGAAATTCATAAAATGATTGGCCTCACGAAGAAGTATAACGACATTGTATTTTCTGTTTCTGTTGGTAATGAGGCGAGTGTAGAATGGACCGATCATATGGTGCCTGTTGAGCGATTAGTTTCTTATGTTAAGCAAATTAAAAAAGAAATTAATCAGCCGGTTACCTTTTGTGAAAACTATGTTCCTTGGACTTATAAACTTGAACCATTAGTGGCTGAATTAGATTTTATTTCTATTCATACTTACCCTGCATGGGAGTATAGAACGATGGAAGACGCACTAGAATATACTAAACAGAATTATTATAGTGTGGCGAATCATTATCCAGATGTACCCGTTATCATTACTGAAGCTGGCTGGACAACAGCATCTAACGGACGCGGTATTGAACCTTGGAATGCAAATCAAGAGCTGCAAGCGCAATACTATGAACAATTACTGGCTTGGACAACGGAAGAAAAGATTTTGACTTTTGTTTTTGAAGCATTCGACGAACCATGGAAAGGCTCTCCTGATCCACTTGAACCTGAAAAGCATTGGGGATTGTTCAAGGTTGATCGTACACCTAAGTTAGTGATGAAAGATATTTATCCAAGCAAGGTTATAAATATAAACAAGAATGATGCGGTTGCGTAGTTAGCACTAAATTGATAGCTCGTTAAATAAGAATCCCAATGACCTTAACTGCAAAAATTTGCAGTTAAGGTCATTGGGGTTTTTAGTTTAAGGGTCTAAATATGTTGGTTTTAATAAGTTATAAAATTAGGATACGTTTGATCAAATCTAGCGTACTACTTCACTATAAAATACCCCAAGATCTCATCAGGCTATGACAATAGAGATAATATTTAATTTACACAAGTTGTTTTAAAGAGTGCCTGATTATTTTACGAATGAGTGATATTAAATAGTTGTAGTGCGACAAAGCATAAAATAATTGCTATACACGTATCAAAAATTCGCCACCTGAAAGGTGAACTCAGCAGCGATCTAAGTTTAGGTGAAAACAATACCAAGCTACCAAACCAACCGATAGAGGCAATACATGCACCAATTGCAAAAAGAGCAGGGTTAGGTTGTAGCGCCCCAATGCTGCCAAGCAACAATACGGTATCTAAATACACGTGCGGATTTAGCAAACTCATTGCCAATGCGGTTAATGCAGTATGTCGCCAATCTATACTGACAGTTTCAGTTAGACGTAATCCTGAGCTTCCATTAATTACCTTAACAATCGATCCAAAAGCTAAATATAGCAACATTAGGATACCTCCCCATGTTAACCAAGGTAATAGACTTGGCATCCACTCTTTTAATTCATTTGCTGAATACACGCCGATGATAATTAAAATAGAATCACATATGATACATACCGCTGCTATAACAAGTCGATTAGCACCAGCCATACTGTGGCTTAACACCCAAATATTTTGTGCTCCAATTGCTACAATTAAACTTAACCCTAGCGCCATACCTGAAAAGAAAGACATCATTTTTATTCCAATATTATAATCTGTTACTAATTAACTTAATCTAATTCACTAGCACAGTACTTTGCTATAGCTTGAAGATTAAATGGATTGTTACTATAAGTATAATGAATAGTTTTACGGGTATATGCGTAAAACTCATGATTGATTACCAATTGCTGCATGCGCTTTCTACGGTAGTTTCCGAGGTAGGCTTTGAAAAAGCATCAAAAAAACTGTTTATTACCTAATCGGGCGTAAGTAGGCGAATTTATCAGTTGGAATATATTCTTGATATCCCTCTTTATTAGCAAACAGAAAGTCCTCAATTAAAAACACGTCGACAATTTGCAATGACAGTAGCCAAAGATAAGTGAGAAATAATCTAATAAGTGCGTAAAACTAAGTTCACAAGTGTTTATTTGGATGTTTCTTCCATATAAATAAGTCAGGAATAGTTATTGTTGTATTGCTCACGAGTGTTCAAATGAGACTAATACTCAGTTTCAGTATTAACCTTTGTTCAATATGAAAAAAGGTTCTTTCTCTTTTTAACATAACGGATCATAACAACAGTTATTGCAACACTGCTGACCTTTAATATAAGGTCAACTTTTATTAAATTGCCTTTTTTCTAAGAGCTAACAGCAGGGGACATATTCATAATGAGGCAGTCAAAAGTACTCTGGGCCTAGCAATAAAGCTTTTAGCTCAGCGTCTCTGATCAGCTTTTCCAATTCACCCGATGTATGTAGTTCCTCCCTTTTACTTGATACTCGATAGCTCACTTCTTTTCTATTATCATTTATATAGTTATAAAGTCCAAACCTTGCAAACACTCCACAATTTTTCGAAAAAGGAAGATATCTATCTTGTTGTAAGATTCGCCTTCCATTTATTTCAGTGTCTATTACAACCTCAGCTCTTTTATGTTTTAATAATTCAAATAATTGTATAGCTGAATCTACTTTATGCACATTTTTTAAGTTTGCTGTGGCTTCATTTGAATGAGCAACACCGCGAATGGAAGCAACTTTTAAACCAATGAGGTCATTGGCACTTGTTATCTTTAAAGTTGAATCCTTCAAACAATAAGCCGCCGACTCAAGGTAATAATAACTAGGTTCAATTCTAGTCAGGCTTGGCTTATCATCGCCGTAAGGTGTAATTCTCGCTATTTCCCCATCAATGCTTTTATTTAGATTTGATGTCTTAGCCCTCTTAGGTGGGAGAGGTATTACCTTTATCTTTAATCCTAAATAATTATATATATTCTCAATCACATATTGAGCGACATATTGTTCAACCAATTTTTCATTCGCCCCAAAAATAATGGCTTCTGGTTCATTGGAAGATGATCTATGAGAATATAAAGATAAAAATATGATAATTAAAATTCTAAGAATAGAGATAAGCGCTCCTTGCTTTTAGTGATTCAGTTAAAAATTTAATCAGTATGTCACGCTATAATGGATCGAACCACCTTAAGTTAGGGGGGATAAAATTAATTTAAGCAGTTTAGCTATCAACAGGTTGTAATAACCTTTACTGAATCGTTGACCTAAACTAAAACTGCTGTTGAGTATTTTTAATTCCCTTTTGATCAATATATAAATCGAACCAGAAAAATAATTTAATAGCGAACAATTGAAATCAAGAGTAACCGATAGCTAACTTGTGCTTATCGCATAAAGTGACCATTAATAGCGATACTGATAGCACCAGTAATGTGCGCTAAATTGCCATTAAGGGTATTAAAACCTTCTTTTCATTTCCGATGATTTATTGAAGGTTTTATGCTTTACCTCACTATTAATAAAAATTTTATTTTACTAGGATATCTACAAATACTTTTACCGATCTTCAGGTTATTCAATTAATTACCGTTATAACTCGTTATATTAGCAGGGTTTTTTATATCGATGCGATGAAGTGGTCTTTAACAACGATAGGTAGGAATTTTTTATTCGACCATCTGCGGTGGAAGGGGTAGTATTACATCATATGATTTCGGAGAAAATATGTCTGATAACCCATTTCTACGTATAAATAAATTTATTTCCAAAAAGCCCTCGTACCTATTTTGGGCTTTACAAATAAGCTTTTGGTCTTTCGTCTCATTAATTAGCCTTGTCTCATTAACCCTTTGGTATGTGCAAATCGATGTGGAACACCTTAACCATACTTTTTGGCAATCTGTCGTTGGTATTGTCTGTTCATTACCTCTGTATTGGATTTTTATGAAGTGTTGGAATTCTGCTATTCTGACACGCGTTTTAATCAGTATTGTCTCGGTGATATTCATCTCTTTGATTTGGACAATCATAAGAGTAGAGCTCTATATAGATCTAACGAGCTCTGATGGCCATTGGGACGAGTTTGGTGGCTGGTATTTTAGTAGTATATTTATCTTTTTCTGTTGGACCGGCTTTTTTCATGGCATTCGCTATTATCAACTCTTGCAGTTTGAGCACAAAATGTTGCTTTCAAAAGCCGCTGAAGCGAAAGAAGAGCAATTAAAAAGATTGAACGCACAATCAGTGGCGCGTGATGCAAAAATCAAAATGTTGCGTTATCAACTCAATCCCCATTTTCTTTGTAATACACTCAATGCTATTAACTCATTGATTGAATGTGAGGCGCCAGAAAAAGCGCAATTAATGACTGTTCAGTTAAGTAAATTCTTACGGTATTCTTTAGACAATAACCCTGATACTAAAATTGCGTTAGAATTTGAAATGATTGCCCTTAATTTATATTTAGAAATAGAAAAAACACGTTTTGGTGAACGATTAAAATTAGATTTTAAAATTTCTGATGAAGCAAAATCAGCATTAATTCCAAGCTTACTAATACAGCCTATTATTGAAAATTCAATGAAACATGTTATTGCCCAAAATGAAGAAGGCGGCACAATCAGTCTATGGGCTGATGTCGTTGATGAAATGTTAGTATTAGAGTTAAGCGACACGGGTGCAGGAAAAAGTGTTGATGGAAACAAGATGAAAGGGAAAACGAGTCGAGGTGTTGGCTTGCGTAATATAGACGAAAGACTTAAAGTGTTATATGCAGATGACTACGTATTTAACCTTAATATTATTCCATCAGGGGGGTTAAAAACTATCATTAAGCTTCCTTTTGAAAGACTCGATAAAAATATACCTGCTAGCCAGTACAAAACTCAATAACGGTGAGTTCAATTTATGACTAAGTTAAGAACAATTATTGTGGATGATGAACCATTAGCGCTTAATCTTTTACGTGCAAAGTTAAATGAAATTCCTGAAATAGAGATTGTAGCAGAATGTAAAAATGGTCGAGAAGCTATTCAATCAACGATGGATTTAGCGCCCGATTTGATGTTTTTAGATATACAAATGCCAGGTGTTGATGGTTTTGGTGTGATAAAGAAATTGCAGTCTGATATTGTTCCTATGGTGGTATTTACCACTGCGTTTGAGCAATATGCGCTAGACGCGTTTGATGTACATGCTGTTGACTATATTCTGAAACCCATTGACGAAGAGCGTATTCAACGAGCTGTTCAACGGGCAATAGTACGCAGTGAAACTGATGAAGATACGTTTAATAAATCCCGTATTATCAGTGCAATAGATTCTATTAATGAACGAGAAAACCCCGAGAGTGCTGTAACACAGAGTATGAGCCTACCTAAGGTGAACACAGAGAAAGTTGAACGTAAAATCGTCATTAAAGACAGAGACGATATCACCTTATTAAAACAAACAGATATCGAATGGGTCGATGCCGCAGGAGATTATGTTTGTGTGCATGCTCAGGGGGTTACTCATATAAAACGTTGTACGTTAAAAAACTTGTTAGAAGATTTAGATTCTGAAATGTTTAAGCGCGTTCATCGTTCAACTATTGTTAATCTTAATTATATTCAAAAAGTTATCCCGCATACCAAAGGTGAGTTTTTTCTTAAGTTGGGAGAATATGATCAAGTTAAAGTGAGTCGTAATTATCGAGAAGTCATCAAAAACTTCTTAACTGATATGTAATATCACGTGACTATGTATATTGATGACCCTAAGTTGTCAATATACAGATTTTTTTCAAGGTTAGGTCATTATTTCATGTATTGACCAACCGACCGCGCTTAAAATCCCCTTTGTCGTAATACTATTGTTAAAAATAGTATCTCATTAGATGATTCATAAAACAGAACTTGTCGCTCAATACAACAAGTCATAATCACCTATTAAGGTACTTAAAATGTTAAGTATTAGACTAATAAGCGTAGTATTCATTTTTTCTATGTCATTTACACTTCCTATTTATGCTAACGAAAATCACGCTCCCAATAGACTCAATTATTATGCACCACACGCAGAAATAGCGCCAAAAGTTGATGGCGTTGCTAACGAGAGTGTCTGGGAATTAGCTCAGTGGCAGAAACTGGATCAACGCTGGCTTGGCCCTGAATTTTCAAAAGATGATTTTCAAGGTCGATATAAAGTCGTGTGGACGGAATCTAAACTCTACCTTATGGCTGAAATTGTTGACGATATCCTCATTGATACCCATCGCGATCCGTTAACACAGTACTGGGATGATGATTGCTTAGAAATTTTTTTAGATGAAAACTTTTCTGGTGGTGATCATCAATATAACCATAATGCGTTTGCGTACCATATGTCGTTAGATAATCAAGCGATTGATATTGGAACGAACAAAAAGGCTCAGAACTATTCACATCATGTTGAAAGCAACTGGAAACAGCAAGGTAATACCGTTATTTGGGAGCTAAGTATTGATATTTATACGGATGATTACATTGATTCAAGCACGGAAAACAAAACAGTAGAATTATTTGCAGGAAAAGTGATGGGTCTTATGGTGGCATACTGTGACAACGATGGTAGTGAATTACGTGAAAATTTTATTGGTTCAGAATCTGCCATTGGTGGAGCACCCGATCGAGGTTGGATAGATGCAGGTATGTTTGGCAAGCTAATTTTGTCGAAATAGCTGTTCGGTATAAAAGTTAATTTTTCTTCTTATAAAAAATATGAGCGTTATAAAAATGAACAACATTGAAACCAAACGCATCAATAAGTTAACCATAATAGTAATCACTTCTCTACTGATAATAGGTTGTGCACCCGCGAAACATGGATCTCAAATGAACAAAAATACTAGTGATATTAATTATAATCTTTCAATGACCGAGGAAATATTCATCACCAGTGAAGCTGGAGATAAAATAGCCCGACAGCAGAACCTAACCTTTCATCAAGGTAACGCTTCGGGCAAGGTTATCGTTATAAGACCTGACATTAAAAAACAAAAAATCGTGGGTATTGGCACCTCATTCAC